>NZ_JBXWOX010000010.1:0-152123 GCF_059611125.1 Ruegeria sp. CDSB029 | reverse complement strand
CGGCCTGCGTTTCGCCATCCGCGAAGGCGGCCGCACCGTCGGCGCCGGCGTCGTGTCGAAAATCGTCGAGTAAGTCGCACCAGCGAATATCCAAAGAAAGGGCGTCCCTCGGGACGCCCTTTTTTTGCATTCCTGCTATGGTCAGCGCGCCTTGCGCGGAAAGGAATTAGTCGTAGGCCGCGTCGACGATGAATTCCACCTTCAGCTCGGCGCGGGCCAATTTGGCCTCGCCGCAAGCCCGCGCGGGGGCATGGCCCTTTGGAACCCAGGCATTCCAGACCTCGTTCAATCCTGCAAAATCCTTCATGTCGGCCAGCCAGATCGTCACGCGCAGCATCTTTTCGCGCGATGAGCCAGCCTGTTCGAGAAGGGCGTCGATCTTCTCGAGGCAAATCCGGACTTGTTCCTGAATAGCCTCGCCCTCGGCGACTTGCCCGGTCAGGTAGGCCACTCCGTTGTGTTTCACAATTTTTGAGGACCGTTCGCCGGTGTCGATGCGTTCAATCATGGGGGTATTCTCGTTTTTTAGTGTCGGATACGGTCGCTCATGGTCACAATCCACCCTGTATGGCAAACGGAAACCGTTTGAGTGCGTTTCAGAGAAATTTAATACGCAGAAAAAAACGTGATCAGAAAGCGCGTGGACCTATCTCGCATTCGTGCCGCCTCGAGTGCTTGTCTTTGCCACCTTCCGTTCAAACGCGCACAGGCTTTTCCATCCCGGCGCTGAGTGGCCTCGGCGTGGATTGTAGAAGCCGTTGATACCGAAAACAAAATTGCCAGCGCCAACCCCGCAGCCCTTCCGTATGTTCTCTGAAAATCTGCAGGCGATTACTTTCGGCACACAGGCGAAGTATTTGGCCGCGTCAACCGGGGCGGCCTTTTTCTTTTCACAATTGTCAGTATTCTGGCGGCAGACATTCAGATTTTCGGTAACATGATAAAATCGTTAACTAAATTCACCGGGTTTTCCCTAACAGCAATGATCGCAGTCGCTGGCGTAGGGCAGGCCAGGCCTTTGCTTACGAATTCACAGGAAACCTATGTTTCCGCCTGCCTGGATCAGAGTGACACGCCAGAGCGTATCATCGAAATCTGCCAACACGGGCTGGGTGGTGTCGGTGCGTCTGATCGGCAGCGTATTGAGATGTTGGATAAGCTGGCATGGGCCTATTATGATCTCGATGATATGGATCAGGCCGATGACGCGTTTGCCGAAATTCTGGCCTTGAATCCCGATGCCGAGCTTGGGCTGCAGGGGCGGGCGTGGGTGCATTACAATCGCGATTATTACGCGGCTGCGAGTGCGTTGTTTAGGCAAGCCGTATCGCGCAAGCCCAATGCAAGCAACATGGCTGGTCTGGCCGCCAGCGCGCGCCGGGCCGGGCAGATGGATTTTGCCGATTTCGAAGAGATGATGCAAACCGCTCTGGCCTTGAACCCGGAATACACTTGGGCGATGCGGGAACTGGCCTGGAAATTGGTGGACCATCACCGGCAGGACGAAGCGCTGAGCCTGTTCAGAACCGCCAGCGAACTGGATCCATATGATCCATATGCGGAATACGGCGTCGCCTTTCTGTTGTCCGAGCAGAACGATTGGGAAGCTGCGTTTGACCACGTAAGTCGGGCATTGGAACTGAAGCCGGATTTCGTGACCGCATTATCGCGCCGGTCCCTTATCCTGCTGATGCTGGATCGGCCCAAACAGGCATTGAAAGATGCCGAAGCGGTGATTGAGGCCGAACCTGATGACACGGACGGCTACGTGCGAAAGGCGCGGGCGCTGTCAGACTTAGGCCAAAGATCACAGGCGCATGAGGTGTTGGAGCTGGCGGAAAGCCGGGTGGGACCGGGTAGTTATCTGCTTTATTGGCGGGCCAGCCTGTTGGCGGACGACCTCGAGTATGAAGCCGCTCTTTTCCACATTCGACGCAGTGTCGCGCTTGAGGGTGCCGACCGCTTTGACCACCGCCTGCATGCGGATATCGCGTTAGGGCTGGGGTACACGGATGAAGCCCGTGATGCCATTGATCAGGCGCTTGATCTCTATCCCGATGGAGAGTTTGAGCAGTATTCGAATGCGCTGGTGCTGCTGGCCGAGGACAGGTTCGATGCAGCAGAAAGCATGTTCGATTCTGCCACCGCCGCAGGCCTGCACCAGGACTACCTTGGCGACTTTCTGGCCGCTTTGGTGGCCGAGGGGCGGTTCATGCAAGCGATCAAGATGCGTGCTCGGTACAAAAACCGCCAACCGGATGCGACAAGTGACGCGCAACGTTCGAACTAGCGCGTCACTTCTAATGCAGTGATGTTTACGAGGTCGCCGATTCCGCCGCGCTACGCACCGCTTTGATGTTTGCGCCGTAGACGTCCGGGTTATCGACCGAACCGCCCTTGAATACGGCTGAACCTGCGACCAGCACATCCGCACCAGCTGCGGCCACCAACGGGGCCGTCTTGGGGTCGACGCCACCGTCAATCTCGATATGGATCGGACGGTCTCCGATCATCGACCGCAGTTTGCGAATCTTGTTGGTCATGTCGATGAATTTCTGGCCGCCAAAACCGGGGTTCACTGTCATGACGCAAACCAGATCGGTCAGGTCTAGCAAGTGTTCAACCGCGTCGGCCGGGGTGCCGGGGTTCAACGCAACGCCCGCCTTCATGCCAGCGGCGCGAATCGCCTGCAAAGTACGGTGGGTATGGGCACCGGCCTCGACATGTGCAGTCAGGATATCGGCGCCTGCATCCGCGTAGGCCTGAATGTAGGGATCAACCGGCGTGATCATCAGATGCACGTCCATGACCGTTTTGACATGGGGGCGGAACGCTTTGACGGCGGGCGGGCCAAAGGTCAGGTTGGGCACAAAATGGCCGTCCATTACGTCGATATGGACCCAATCCGCCCCCTGGGCTTCGATGGCCTGAATCTCGGCACCAAAATTGGCGAAATCTGCGGACAGGATCGACGGGGCGATCTTGATGCTGCGGTCAAAGCTCATGAATGGCCTCATATGGATAGCGTGTTGGCACAGCGTATAGCGGCGATATGCGCCAATGGGTAGGCCCTCGGTACGCGGGGGCGTTTACAAAACTTTCACTGTGCCGACACAAAGCCGTTGAATCCCGCCTGTAGTTGGTCGCCAACACGAATTGGGGGTGGCACGTGCTGCGGATAGAAAAACTGACTAAACGCTTTGGCGACAACGTGGCCGTTGATGCCGCGACGCTGGACGTAGACAAGCCTTGCATGATTGGCATCATCGGGCGGTCCGGCGCGGGCAAGTCGACGTTGTTGCGGATGATCAACCGTCTGACGGATGCAAGCGACGGCGAGATCCTGTTTCAAGGCCGTGAAGTCACCAAGCTGAAAGGCCGTGACAAGCGCGCATGGCAGGCTGATTGCGCGATGATCTTTCAGCAATTCAACCTGGTGCCGCGTATGGATGTTGTTTCGAATGTGCTGCATGGCACATTGAATCGCCACTCGACTCTGGCGACCATGTTCAACCTGTTCCCGATGGAAGACATCCACCGGGCGATTGATATTCTGGACCGCCTCGGCATCGCCGCGCACGCGCCCAAACGCGCCGAGGCGCTTTCGGGCGGTCAGCAACAGCGCGTCGCCATCGCGCGCGCCCTGATGCAGGACCCTAAGATCATTCTGGCCGACGAACCCATCGCCTCGCTGGACCCGATGAACGCGCAGGTGGTGATGCAGGCGCTGCGCCGCATCCACGAAGAGGACGGCCGCACCGTCATCGCTAACCTGCATACGCTGGATACCGCCCGCCGCTATTGTGACCGCGTCGTCGGTATGCGCGATGGACGTATCGTTTTCGACGGGTTGCCCGAGCAACTGACAACTGGCGTGGCCCGCGAAATTTATGGCGCCGACGCCAGCTTCTCGGAAGAGGCAACTTCGACCCAGATCGAAACACTCGACGCGACCCAAAAAGCGCTGATGGAAGCCGAGGCGACCATCTAGGCCAGACCCAACCCTTTCATCGACCGGCCGATGAAAGGCCGGCGCATCAAACCGGAGAGAGACAGATGAAAAAACTGATTGCCGCCCTGGTGGCCACAACTGCGATGGCCGCGCCAGCCATGGCGCAAGAGATTTCCGAATTCCGCATTGGTATTCTGGGCGGAGAAAACGCACAGGACCGTCTGAGCAAGCAGGAATGCTTGCGCGAGCAGACTGAGGACCTGCTGGGCGTCGAGACCAAGCTGTTCGCGCCCGCCGATTACAACGGCGTAATTCAGGGGCTGCTTGGCGGCACCATCGACATGGCTTGGCTGGGTGCATCCGGTTACGCCAAAACCTACCTGAGCGATCCTGAAGCGGTTGAGCCTGTTCTGGTCAAGGTCAACACCGATGGCAGCTATGGCTACTATTCGATCGGATTTGCCCGCAAGGACAGCGGCATTGCCTCGTTGGAAGACATGAAGGACAAGACCTTTGGTTTCGGCGATCCCAATTCGACCTCGGGCTTCCTGATCCCGTCAATCGAAATTCCGCAGGCCACCGGCGCGACCATGACTTCGGGTGACTATTTTGGTGAAGTAAAATTCACCGGCGGCCATGAGCAGACCATCGTGGCAGTAAACAACGGTGACGTTGACGGCGGCGTGACATGGGCCGACGGTCTGGGAGATTGGGAAGACGGTTATCAGTCCGGCGCGCTGCGTCGTGCCGTGGATGCCGGTCTGGTCGACATGAACGATCTGATCGAAATCTGGAAATCGGCTCCGATCCCCGAAGGCCCATTCGTTCTGCGCACCGAGCTACCCGAAGACGTTAAAATCAAGATGACCGGCATGCTGGCCTCGATGAATTCGATTGATCCAGACTGCATGTACAACGTTCTGGGCGGTGAATCCAAAGGCCTTATGCCGATCACCCACGACGCCTACGAAATCATCATCGAAGCGCGCAAGCTGAAGTCCAACTAATCCTGCACCTCCAATGATCGGGGTCCGGTGGCAAACCGGACCTCTTTTTGCCACTCAGGAGCATTCCATGACAGACCTGACCGTAGGGTCCCCCAGCGTCGACCAGATCCGGGCCGACTATTCCGAGATGACACGACGCAAGAGGGTCTATGGTGGTATCCTTCTGATCGTATTCGTGGCGATGATGGCCGCGGGTTTCCGTACTGCAGACGACCGCAATGCCGGCAGCTTTGTCGACGGCTGGCACCGTATCCTCGACTACCCGACCGAGGTTCTGTCGGAAGCATGGGAAAAGATCGGCGCGATGCCGGAGAACCTTGTGAAGTTTTTCCCGGCTCTGGTCGAGACACTCAATATCGCTGCGGCTTCGACGCTGATAGGGGCCATCGCTGGGACGTTTCTGGCGCTGATGTCCACGCGTGGCATGGCATTGTGGCCCTCGCTTATCCCGCTGTTTCGCCGCAACGCTGATATTTTTCGCGCGGTGCCTGAAATCGTTATCGCTTTGGTTTTGATCTTTGTGCTGGGCGGTGGTCCGGTGCCCGCAATGATTGCCATCGCAATCCATACGGCAGGCGCGTTGGGGAAGCTTTTCTCGGAAGTGAACGAAAATGCCTCGCTGAAACCGGTCGAGGGGCTTCATTCGGTCGGCGCGAACTGGTCTCAGCGGATGTATCTTGGCGTGATCCCACAGGTTGGACCGAACTATGTCAGCTATGCGCTGCTTCGGTTCGAGATCAACATTCGCGCCTCGGCCATTCTGGGTTTTGTTGGCGCCGGCGGGCTGGGTTATGAGCTGCGCAACGCGATGTCCTGGGGGCAGGGGCGTTATGACGAAGCTGCCGCCATCTTCCTTCTGCTGTTCGTCACGATTGTTGTTGTCGATCAGATATCGGGTCTGCTGCGTGAGCGCCTGACCCACGGTTCCGAGAAAGGAGCACGGGCATGAGCACTTTTGCCACCGACCTGACCGCCGATGAGTTGAAGGCTGAGGCTGCCCGTTTGTTCAACCGCAAACGGCTGACCAACTTTGGATTGCCCGCGCTTGTTTTTGTCTATCTGATTTACGTGTTCTTTGCTTTCGACGTGTCTGGAATGGCCGAGCGTGCGAACTGGGAGAACGGCAAAACGCTGATTGCAGACAGCTACAGCTACAAAACGCATGTTTCGCGTGACAATCGCACCGGCGAGGTTTCAACCGCCATCGAAGGTGAACGCAAGGGCCGCTACCCCGACGGTGAGGCTCCGGGCTGGGTGAGTTTAGGCGAAACTACAGTCATTGATCTGGAAGACGGCCACATCGTCCGCTTTGGTCCCGAGACGGTGGAATACGATATCCCCGGCCATGGCACCGTCCGCGCGACACCGACCCGCTCTGCCGGTGTTCAGGCTGAACTGCCCGCAGGCGAGGTGCCGGATTGGATCAACGTCTCAAAAAACCGCATGGCGATTACAACGGATGCGGGGCGTCTGACCGTGACACGCAACCGGTCCGAGGTCTTCCGCTATTTCAATGGGTGGGAGCTGTTCTGGTTCACGCTCGACAGCCCTTATTACGGCAAATCCCTCCCGGAACTGGCGGGCCTCACCGCAAAGGGTGAGGGCGGGGCAATCCTGAATGACTTCTGGACCAACAAGATGTGGCGGCATCAGGACGTGGCCTGGGCCATTTTTGAAACCATCCTGATGGCATTTCTCGGCACGTTAGGCGCGGGTATGATCGCATTGCCTTTGGCGTTTTTCGCCACGCGCAATTTCAACCCGCTAAAATCCATTCGGTTCCTGACGCGCCGTGTGTTTGACTTTGTGCGCGGTGTGGACGCGCTGATCTGGACGGTTGTGTTGGCGCGTGCCTTTGGACCTGGTCCACTCACCGGCGCGCTGGCCATTCTGGTGACCGATACCGGAACCTTCGGCAAAATCTTCTCGGAAGCGCTGGAAAATGTGGACCAGAAACAGATCGAGGGCGTGCAGTCCACAGGGGCCAATGCACCGCAACGCTATCGTTATGGTGTGATCCCACAGGTGACGCCGGTGCTGCTAAGTCAGTTGCTCTACTTCCTTGAATCCAACACCCGCAGCGCCACGGTGGTCGGTGCGATCACCGGTGGTGGTATCGGTCTGTTGTTGACGCAAGCGATCATCACCCAGAAGGATTGGGAAGAGGTCGCCTATTACATCGTTCTGATCATCCTGATGGTGATGCTGATGGACTGGTTCTCGGGCTGGCTGCGCCGACGGCTTATCCAGGGAGAGACAAGCAAGATACGCAAAGCTCGGGACACAAAGGCAAAGTCGTTCTTTTTGCCGTGACTCATGACCAAGGACCACAAAACCATGGCACGACTGCGTTCTGACCAACCGTTTATCCATCCTGATTGCCAAATCTCGGGTAGTTCCTTCGGTGAATTTGTCGAAATTGGTGCGGGAAGCCGCGTTGTAAACTCTGCTTTCGGCGACTATTCGTATTGCGACCGGACCTGTGACATTGCCAATGCTGAGATCGGCAAGTTTGCCAATATCGCCAGTTTCACACGGATCGGTGCGACAGATCATCCGATGGAAAAGGCGTCATTGCATCACTTCCTGTATCGCTCAGCAGATTACTGGGATGATGCCGAGGATGACGCGGATTGGTTCAAACATCGCGCCAGCCGCATCGCCCGGATCGGCCATGATACCTGGATTGGGCATGCGGCGATTATCAAACCTGAAGTGACCATTGGGCACGGCGCGGTGGTTGCCTCGGGGTCTGTCGTCACCAAGGATGTAGCGCCTTATACAATTGTAGGCGGTGTGACGGCCAAACCGATCCGTACCCGGTATCCGGTTGGCGTGGCCGAGCGCATGATGAACCTGGCCTGGTGGGATTGGGACAATGCCCGTCTGCGCGCGGCCCTGCCGGATTTCCGCACATTGAGCGCCGAGGCATTTCTGGAAAAATACGAACCGATTTGAATAGGCAAGAGCTGAAATCTCCCGCGCCCGCACCTGCATCGGCTTTGCCGATACAGGCTGGCAGCCTTGGGCGCGGCACCGCGTTTCACGCGGCGCTATGCCCAACAGGATATGACCGCCGTCAGGAGGTCGAAGACGGGCGGGAGGGCGCTGCGGCCTAGTCCTCGTTCAGGGTCAGGGTGACCCGATCTCCGGCAAATACGGTTCGCCCGAATTCAACCGGCAGACCATTGGGATCTGCGTTAATACCGACGGAAAACAGAACAGGCGCACCTTCTGTCAGTCGCAGATGCAGGGCCTGTGTTGCCGTCGCCGCGCGCGCTGTCAGGCGTGTCGAGACGCGGGTGTAATCCTTAACACCGCAGTGCTGAAGAGCTTTCGTTACTGATTGTGTTTCGGACAGCGCCTCAAGAATGCCGGGCAAGCGGTCCGCGGGAAAGACACTTTGGAATAGCCCGATCGGCTGCCCATCCGCCAGAGACAGCCCATCATAAACGTGCACCTGATCGCCTGAAGCGATCTCCAGGGCCTCTGCTTCTGTTTCATCTGCGGCGCGCGTTGTGAGTGTCAGGATCTTTTTGCCGGGGATTTTACCGCTGGCCGAGATGCTCTTGTGGTATCGGACGCGCTTGCCGATGGCATAATCGGTCGGACGTGCCGCCACAAAGACACCGGCGCCGCGACGGGCATGCACCAGACCTTGGTCCGCCAGATCCGACAGTGCACGCCGTACCGTGTGGCGGTTGACCCCGTGTTTTGCTGCCAGTTGTGCCTCGGTCGGCAGGCGGTCGCCGGTGTCGTACCGACCCTCTGCAATGTCCGATGTGAGATTCAGCGCGATGCCTTTCCAAACGGGTGTTTTTCTCATGTCACCAAAACTTCACAAGGTTGCGGATTGCCAGACGTGGTGGCGGGATGTAATATTTGTCTAGTTGTATAGTTCAGATAGACAACCCGGCCAAGAGGCTTTGATGGCAGATCAAACAAATATTTCGAATGCGGCGCGGCAGGATTGGATGAGCCTGTTGGCGCGGGCCCCTGAAGGCGCATTGATGAAGCTTTGGGGTGGCTACGAAGACCGCCCGGACTTTGAATGGCTGCGCAGCCCCGAAGTAGGCGGTGTCATGGTGCGCGGGCGCACGGGTGGCACGGGTGCCCGGTTCAATCTTGGCGAAATGACCGTCACGCGGTGTTCGCTGGTGTTGCAGGACGGAACGATTGGGCATGGATACGTGCAGGGCCGGTCCAAGCCCAAGGCCGAAACGGCCGCCTTGATTGATGCGCTGATGCAGACCCCTGCTGCGGATGCGATCCAGGATCAGGTGATTGCGCCGCTCAAAAAGCAGATGCAAGCCGCCAGAACAGACCGCGCTGCCAAAGCCGCCGCGACAAAGGTCGAGTTCTTTACATTGGTAAGGGGAGAAGATTGATGACGGCACAGCTCCAGTATTCCGGTGGATTTCAGAACGCACCAGTGCAGGCTGCACATGCGTTCCGTGCCGCGATGACCGTGATGGCCCGGCCCGGCGAAATCCGTGAATTGAAAGGCGTGCAGCCGCCGAACCCCTTGTCGATCGCAGCAGGAACGCTTTTGCTGACGTTGAGTGACCCCGAGACAAAGGTCCATCTGGCTGGCGCCTTCAACACCGATGCGGTGCGCGCATGGCTGACCTTTCACACCGGAGCGCCCCTGTCACAGGCAGCTGACGCGGATTTTGCTGTTGGGACATGGACCCAGCTTGGGCCATTGGGCACATACCGCATCGGATCAGCAGAATACCCAGATCGCTCGGCCACCTTGATTGTTGAATGTGACGCGCTGCAACAAGCAGGTGCTATTCTAAGTGGTCCGGGGATCAAAGACACTGCGCGGCTATCCTTGCCGGATGCCCCGGCATTGCAGGCCAACGCGGCTTTGTACCCGCTTGGATGTGACTTCTTTTTTACTTGCGGCGACCGGGTGGCGGCCCTGCCTCGCAGTACCCAAATCAGTGTGGAGGCCTAGGCAATGTATGTTGCAGTCAAGGGTGGCGAGACGGCCATCGAAAACGCACATGCCTGGTTGGCGGAAGAGCGGCGCGGCGCAACCGACATTGATGAACTGAGCATCGCCCAAATCCGCGGACAGTTGGGTTTGGCGGTCAATCGGGTGATGGCCGAGGGGTCCTTGTACGACCCCGATTTGGCGGCCCTGGCCATCAAACAATCGCGCGGTGATTTGATCGAAGCGATCTTTCTGATCCGAGCCTTCCGGACGACATTGCCGCGATTTGGCTATTCGAACCCGGTTAAGACTGATGAGATGGCGTGTGATCGCCGGATTTCGGCCACGTTCAAGGATGCGCCGGGTGGGCAGGTGCTGGGGCCAACCTTTGACTACACGCACCGCCTGCTGGACTTCAAATTGGCCGCAGAAGGTGAGGTTCCGGCTGCGCCTACGGCGCAACCCCGCACCGAGGCGACGCCGCATATCACTGAGTTCCTGAAGGGCGAGGACATCATTCAGGATGAACCCGCCAGTGACACCACCCCGGGTGATCTGACCCGCGAACCGATGGAGTTTCCGTCGAACCGGCCCCTGCGTCTGCAATCCCTGACCCGCGGGGATGAGGGGTTTGTACTGGGCATAGCCTATTCAACGCAACGCGGTTACGCCCGTAACCACGCATTCGTCGGTGAGTTGCGGATCGGTAAGGTCGCAGTGGAAATGGACATCCCGGAACTGGGTTTCGCCATCGACATCGGCGAAATCGAATTGACCGAATGCGAGACGGTGAACCAGTTCAAAGGGTCCAAGACGGAACCCCCGCAATTCACCCGTGGCTATGGTTTGGTGTTTGGTCAGTCTGAACGGAAATCCATCGCGATGGCTTTGGTGGATCGCGCCCTGCGTTGGGAAGAGTTGGGCGAAGACAATCTGGGCGCACCCGCGCAGGACGAGGAATTCGTGCTCAGCCACGCGGACAACATTCAGGCGACCGGGTTCCTCGAACATATCAAGCTGCCGCATTACGTAGACTTCCAGTCCGAGTTGGAACTGGTCCGCAAACTGCGCCGCGAAGCCGAAGAGCGGGTCACGACAAAGGAGGCTGCAGAATGATGGCCGCCGTGTTCGATATCAGTGATCTGTTGCTCGACTGGGAGCCCCACGCACGGGTCAAGGCATTGGCGGTCGAGCTTTGTGTAAGGGGTCGCTAATGAGCTGGACTGCGTTTGCATCCCCACTGAGGCACACCAGGATGACGAACTGCCAAACCCGCCTTACGGGCGTCGCAGGTTACTACGGGGCGGCGAGTCCGTGCGCGTGCCAACCGAACTCCATTCTCCATTTGAATCCCGCTTTTGCGCACGACGTCGTCGCTTCGCATGACGAGAGTGAAAGAAAAGATACACCGATAGCGCCAATAACAGTGCGCCCAACAGAAATACGTCCACAAAAACACCAAGAACAAAGTGATACATCAAAATGAATGAGTATAACTTCGCATATTTGGACGAACAAACCAAGCGAATGATCCGACGCGCCATTCTGAAAGGTCTGGCTGTGCCCGGTTATCAGGTGCCATTTGCCAGCCGCGAGATGCCGATGCCATATGGCTGGGGCACCGGTGGGGTGCAGGTTTCAGCCGCTACATTGACACCCGAGGACACGTTTAAAGTGATCGATCAGGGTGCCGATGACACCACCAATGCTGTGTCGATCCGAAAGTTCTTTGAGAACACGGCAGGTGTGGAAACGACCGAGGAAACCGAAAAGGCCACAGTCATCCAGACCCGCCACCGCATCCCCGAGGCGAAGCTGCGCGAGGATCAGATTATCGTCTATCAGGTGCCGATCCCCGAACCTCTGCGCTTTCTGGAGCCGCGTGAGACCGAGACACGCAAGATGCACAGCCTTGAAGAATATGGGCTGATGCATGTGAAGCTGTACGAGGACATCAGCCAGCACGGGGCGATTTCGACCGCGTATGCCTATCCGGTGAAAGTGTCGGACCGCTATGTGATGGATCCGTCGCCGATCCCGAAATTCGACAACCCAAAACTTGAGATGGACGCGATCCAGCTGTTTGGTGCGGGACGTGAACAGCGGATTTACGCAGTTCCGCCGCATACCAAGGTCGTCAGTCTGGATTTCGAGGATTACCCGTTCGAGGCCACCAAAGCCGATCACCCATGCGATCTTTGTGGGGCAGAGGATAGCTATCTCGACGAAGTGATCATGGATGATGCAGGCAACCGGATGTTCGTCTGTTCCGACACCGATTATTGCCGGTCTCGCCGTGAGGCGGGCCATGTTGGCCGACTGGCCGAGGAGAATGCGGCATGACCCCCTTGTTGCAGGTCAAAGGCATCGAAAAGCGCTATGGCGCTCGGATCGGGTGTTCGGATGTGAGTTTTGATCTCTTCCCCGGTGAAGTGATGGGGATCGTGGGTGAAAGCGGATCGGGCAAGTCGACGCTGTTGAATTGCATGGCCGGTCACCTTGAGCCCGACGCCGGACAGGTGATCTTTAACACTCGTACCGATGGTCCGGTGGATACAGTCACCATGTCCGAACCGGAACGTCGGATGCTGAGCCGTACGGACTGGGCCTTTGTGCATCAGCATGCGCGCGACGGCTTGCGGATGTCGGTCAGTGCTGGCGGCAATATCGGTGAGCGTCTGATGGCGGTGGGGGATCGTCACTATGGCGACATCCGGGACCGTGCGATCGACTGGCTGGGCCGGGTTGAGATTGAGGAATCTCGTGTGGATGACCGTCCGTCGGCCTTTTCTGGCGGGATGCAGCAGAGGTTGCAGATCGCCCGCAATCTGGTCACAGGGCCGCGCCTCGTGTTCATGGATGAACCGACCGGCGGGCTGGATGTTTCCGTTCAGGCGCGTCTGCTGGATCTGCTGCGCGGGTTGGTGCGTGAGATGGGGTTGAGCGCGATCATCGTCACCCATGACCTCGCCGTCGTACGCCTGCTGGCGGATCGACTGATGGTGATGAAAAGCGGTCAAGTGGTTGAGGCCGGGTTGACCGATCAGGTTCTGGACGATCCGCAACATGCCTACACGCAGTTGCTCGTGTCCAGCGTTCTGCAGGTTTGAGTATTTGGAAAAAGATGAAGTGCTATGATTGAGCTTATCAATGTCAGCAAGAGCTTTACCCTGCACAATCAGGGTAGTGCCGTAATTCCGGTGATGCAGGGTGCATCTCTGAAGGTCGCCGCAGGTGAATGCGTCGCGCTGACCGGGGCCTCGGGCGCAGGGAAATCAACACTGATGCGGGTGATTTATGGGAATTATCTGGCCGCATCAGGCCGGGTTCTTGTCGGTGGTCTGGACGTCGCCAAGGCCGAACCGCGCGAAATTCTGGCTTTGCGGCGCGAGACGCTCGGCTATGTCAGTCAGTTCTTGCGTGTGGTCCCCAGAGTGCCGACGCTTGAGGTGGTGGCCGAGCCGCTGTTGGCCGTTGGCTGCGACAAGCAAGCGGCGCTGGACAAGGCGGCGGGTTTGTTGCGGCGGTTGAACATTCCCGAAAGACTATGGAGCCTGAGCCCGACCACTTTTTCGGGTGGTGAGCAGCAGCGGGTGAACATCGCACGTGGATTTGCGCATGATTACCCTGCAATGCTGTTGGATGAACCGACTGCCTCACTGGATGCGCAAAATCGCGAAACGGTGCTGTCTTTGATCGAAGAGGCCAAAGAACGCGGCGCGGCGATTGTTGGCATCTTCCACGATGTCGAAGCGCGCAACCGGGTCTGTGATCGCGAGATCAACGTGTCCGAATTCACCCCAGGGATGGTCGCGTGAGGCTTGCGCCTGTCATAGCCGTTGTCGGTCCGTCAGGTGTCGGCAAAGACAGCGTCATGGAAGCGTTGGTCGCGGCGTCGCCAGGTATCCTGCGGGTTCGCCGGGTGATAACCCGCCCCGAAGGCGAAGAAGGCGAAGATTTTGATCGCGTGTCGATTGAAATCTTCGAGCAGATGGTGCTGGACGGAGCCTTTGCGTTGCACTGGAGCGCGCATGGGCTGCACTATGGCATCCCGATTGAGATTGAAGCCCAACGGCAATCGGCTAACGCGCTGTTGGTCAATCTGTCCCGTTCGGTTTTGTTGAACGCGCAAACAGTTTTTGGCGACCTGATCGTAATTTCGCTGACAGCGGACCCTGAGGTGCTGGCGCAGCGCCTCTTTGTACGCGGGCGGGAAAGCACCTCTGATCAGGCGCGTCGTTTGGGACGGGCTGGTATGCTCTTGCCCGACGGGCTGAACCGCGTGATCGAAATTGATAACTCCGGGCCGCTGGAAGTCACGATTAATGCGATCCTTGCCGGGCTTCAACCGGAAAGGGCGTAGCGATGGATCAGATGAAACCTCCCATCTTCGGCTTCGCCCATAAGCGCCAAATCCTTAATCTGAAACGGCGCGGGAAGCAGGGGGACCAGATGGTCCTCCAATGCGACCTGCACGGTTTTCAGCGTGGGTTTGTCCAGTTTTCCGCTGAGGGTGATGTGAAAGCGGAACGTGTCCATCACGTAAGGGTAACCCCAACGCAGCAGGTTGGCGTCCTGTTCCGGCGTCAGGCCCGAGGCACGTCGGCGGTCCAGTTCCGCGGCGGGCGCGGGGGCGCGGAAGCTGTCAGGCTCGCGGACGCAAGCCGCTGCAAGCGCGTTCAGCGCGTCGGTATTGCCTACCGGCTGCAGGGCCAGAAAACGACCCAGCCGGGCGATCTCGAACCCGTCCAGTGTGACGGGCGGTTGCGTTCCGGCCAACCGTTCACAGGCGTCTTGCAAGTCGATCAGAGATTGCCCCTTGTTCAGGCGAAACGGCGGCTTCAACGTCGCGTGAAGACCGTATTTGCGCGGAACATCGGTCGCGGCTCCGACGTCCACGCCGTCAATGACAGGATGCGCAACTTCCGTTCCGGCTTCCATGTCCCAGCCCAACCATTGGGTCGCAAAGCTTGTCCATTCGGCCTGAGCCGGTGGCGCAAAATAGATCGCGTATCGCGTGAATGTCACATTGGCCTCCTATGCGTGGCCTTTCCAATAGCTCAAACCTTGTGAAGTTCAGATGACAGAAGAAATGATACTTGCCAATGCCACGCTTGTTCTTCCCGATGAGACGGTCGTGGGCAGCCTTCGGTTTGTGGGGGATACGATTGCTGAGGTCGCGACCGGCGCAACTGTTCCCGCTGGTGCAATTGACTGCGAAGGCGATTATGTCTGCCCCGGTCTGGTCGAACTGCACACCGATAATCTTGAGCGCCACATTCAGCCGCGGCCCAAGGTCGACTGGCCTCATGCCGCCGCTATTCTGGCCCATGATGCCGAACTGGCCAGTACCGGGATCACGACCGTGTTCGACGCGATGCGGATAGGCTCGATCCCGTCCGGGCAACGCTATGTCAAATACGCGCGCGGTCTGTCGCATGAGCTGTGGCAGTTACGGGAACAGGATGCATTGAAGATCAGCCATTTTCTGCATTTGCGGGCCGAGGTCTGCTCGGAAACCCTGGCCGAAGAATTAAACGAATTTGGGCCCGAAGACCGTGTTGGCCTAGTCTCACTCATGGACCACACGCCCGGACAACGACAGTTCCGCGATATGTCGAAACTGGAAGCGTATCTGAAAGGCAAACTGGGGCTTGAGGGCGATGGATTTCTGCAACACGTGGCCGACCTCAAGGCGATGCGCGACCGCTATGGTGATCTGCACGAGGTTGAGACGGTAAAAGCAGCCAAACGGTTTGGTGCAATGCTGGCCAGCCATGATGACACGACGGACGAACAGGTGCGCGTATCGGCCGGTCACGGGATCACCCTTGCCGAGTTCCCGACCACGGTCGAGGCCGCGCGATCCTGCCAAGACCACGGTATCAAGGTGATGATGGGCGCACCCAATGTGATCCGGGGCGGGTCGCATTCCGGCAATGTCGCTGCGCATGAACTGGCACAGTTGGGCCATCTCGACATACTGTCCTCGGACTATGTGCCCTCCGCATTGTTGCTGTCCGCTGTGAAACTGGGCGAGATGTGGGGTGATTTTGCCCGCGGTTTGAAAACCGTGACAAAGACACCGGCAGAGGTCGTTGGGCTGGATGATCGTGGTGAGTTGCGGGCGGGCACCCGGGCGGACGTCATCCGGTTCCGGATGCGCGAAGGCACTCCTGCGTTGAATGGCGTTTGGTCGCGCGGACGGCGCGTAGCCTGATCAGGCCCTGTAGAACAAGTAACGGTCCGGCGCGATGGTGTCCGGGCCGCTTATCTGTTCAAAGCCAACCAAAGGTTGGCCCGAGATTAGCAGACCACCGGGCAACATCACCTGCGCAATCAGAGGGCTGAGGCGCGCGGCTTCGGCAACGTCTTCTTCCTTGACACCCCGCCCGAAATCGTAGTGACCGAAAGCGATCCTGGGTCCACCTTCTGCCAGCTTCTGCAGCATCGGCTCGGCCTCACCTTGCAAAAAATCTTCCGCTGGCGGTGTGCTGGACGGATGGCACTGCAGCACGCGGTCCATGACCCAGATCCTCCGATCCGGCAGAATTTCCCGCAGGTGATCATAAGTGCGCCCGTTTCCAAGGCCCATATCCAGCACGTCGCCTGCCATACCCGAGATCTGATCTACCGCCCAATTCAAACCGTCACGTTGTGCGGTCAGGCGGCGCAGCATGGAATCCAGTCGGCTCATTCAGATCTCCGTTTTCAATCGGCTTGGGGGGCTGACCAGACAAAGCCCGGCCCGTTCAGCAGCCGGTGCAGCAGGTCGTGGGTAAAGGCCCAGATGTCCTCATCATGAACCAGATGGTGGGTCAAGATGCCAAAGGGCTCGGCGTTGTCCGCGCGACCCTCGCGGCGATCTTGCAGCAGCAGAGTGGTTTTGGCGATCAACATGTCCGGGTCGGCCAGTCCGCGTGATCCGCGCCAGTCGATTGGATCCAGATGCGTGTTGATCTGGGCCAATCCGGGCGCTGCCTGCGGGCTGGACCGTGGCGTGGCGGTCGATAAGATACGATACCCCGCTGCGGGCAATTCCTGAACCACCTCTGGCGCTATGCGGTTCCATGGCGGCACGAACATCGGGCACAATCGATCTGCAAACAGGGTGCGCAGCCGCGATATCCCTGAACCGATATCCCCAGTGATATCGTCCATGGGCCGGTGCAGGCGGAATTCGGATTTCTTTTCATCCGGTGGTGCGTGGTTCTGATGGGCCCAACCGTGCACGACCGGGATCAAGTTTGGCTGGGCAGTTACATACTCGATCAGCGTGTCTTGGGCATCGCGGGGGATGATCGCCAGATGAACGGGCACCTCAAGGTGGTCTGACATCGCGGTCAAGCGATCAAGCTGCGGCGTTGTGGATACCGCATCATCGTCGCGCCACCACAAAGGCAGTGCCAGTCCTTGTTGAAGCCAGATATCCAACTCATCCGACAAACTGCGCCAGTCAACACTCATCTGCGGCGCTCCAAAAGTCCTTTGGCGATGCGTACGGATTGCGCTGCGCCATCGAACCCCTGATCTGAGACCGGACGAGTTTCCGATGAAATCACGCGGCCCACGGCCTGGGCCAGTAGATCTCCGTTCAATTCTTTGCTTGAGATGATATCTATGGCGGGCATTTCCGCAAGGGTGCGGGCGCGGAGGCTCTGCTCGACCTCATTGCCATCATCAAATGGAATGAACACTGCAGGGGTTCCTGCTTGCAGAATATCCAATGCTGTATTGTAGCCGCACATGCTGACCGAAGCCGCCGCGTGGGGCAGCATCTGGCGAAAATCGGGCCGCACCGGTTCCAAAGTGACAGGGGCATCCGTCACTTGCTTCCGCAGTTCGGTAATGCGTGCCTTTGCATCCTGTCCGCCGACCAACAGGCGCCAGTGCCTGTTGGACATCTTTCGGGCGGCCTCGATGGCCGCGCGAAAGATCGGCTGCCCAACCGAACCGCCGCCTGCGCTGACAAGCACCTCGCCTTTGCCGGTTGCATCCTTGTGCGGTGCTGGGGCCAGTGGAGCCACGAAACCCGTGTAAAACAGGCGGCCCTCCAGTTGCTCAGACACAGGCCAACTGACGTTCAACGGGACAACGCTCTGGTCCGAATGGACAAGGATGCCGTCGTAATGCTCTGCGATAACCTGCTCCGCCCGCTCTGCCTTTGAGGGTTTTGACGGCGGTGCCAGAATGTCACGGATCGATCCCAGAATTATCGGGCGCGGGCGTATTTCACGAGCGGTCTCCAACGCGGCTGAAAATTCACCTGCCAGAGACCTGCGGCCAAACGGATAAAGCTCGGTGATCAGAACATCCGGTGCAAAGCTGCGAATTGCTTCAACCAGCGCAGTCTTGCGCGCCGCGAAATACCCCTCATCCGCCACCGTTCCGGCTTGTGTCAAAAGACGGGTGAAATCAGTGCCATCCGAGCGCAAAGGGGGCAGTCCCAACAACGTCATTCCGGACGTGTCCAATTGAGGAGCAGGCATCCCGCCAGAGACCACGAAGGTATCATGCCCATCCGCGACAAAGGCTCGGCCCAGCGTCAACGCGCGACTTAGGTGCCCGGTGCCCAGCAGGTGGGTGACAACAATCATGACCTTCATTCGCGGGGCCCCTGTCGCAGCAGGCGAACCGGTTCGGGCTGAGGCTGAAAACTCTCCAGATCAATGACATAAAGGCGGTTGCGCTTGATCTTGAATGGGGCGGTGCCGTCAAAGTCCCATCCCCAGGCCGAGGCCAGAATGACGCGCATGATCCCAATGTGACACACGGCGACGGTGTCGCCCTGCAAACTGCCCAGCCAGGGTTGCAATCGCGCCCGCACGTCCGCCGGGCTTTCGCCGTTTGGTGGGCAATAGTCCCAGCCCCAATCCTCGATATGGCGATATCCGCTGTCTGCTTCTGCAATCAGGTCAACGCCGCGCTTGCCTTCCCAATCGCCCCAGTTCATCTCGGTCAGGGCTTCGGACACGATAGGCTCGCGCCCCGCGACCAATGCGGCGGTTTCGCTGGCGCGCTGCAGGGGGCTGGACCAGAGCGCGGCCTTGTTCCACGGATCGGGAAGCTCATAACCGGCCAGTTCAGTGCGCGCGTCCTCGTCCAGCGGAATGTCACTGCGGCCCTGAATACGGCCTGCGCGATTCCAATGGGTGTGGCCGTGACGCAAAAGAGCAAGTTGGCTCATGCGGTGCCTCCGATCAAAGGCCGCGCAGCCTGCCAGAACCGTTCGGTTGCGGCGGGCATCAGGTGGCGGTTGGACACGTATCCCTGGGCTGTCGTACCAAGCGAACGACGCAGGGCAGGGTCGCCAATCAGCGTCTGTAGCCTGGCGGCAAGCGCTTCGGGTCCTGCTTCGACCTCGGGATAGTTGGCCGGCGCCAGAACATCGCGGACACCGGGCCTGTTCTGCGCAACAACCGGAACTCCGCTGGCCTGCGCCTCAAGGTAAATCATGCCATATGCCTCATTCACGCCGGGCCACACCAAGATGGATGCATTTGCGTATATGTTTTGCAAGGCGTCGCGATCCAGTTGCCCCAGAATCCGCACCTTCGAGCCAAACGGCACCATTAGGTCTTTGATCTCAGCCCGCGCAGGTCCATCCCCTGCAATATCCAAAGCCCAATCCCCGTTTAAATGCGACAGGGCCTGCGCCAGCAGTTGGTACGACGCCAGTTTGTCGCCATGCCGCATCATTCCCACCGCCAGCATTGGCCCGTCACATGAGGAAGCGGGCGGCAGGCTCGAGATTGGCAAAAAGGGCGGCAATTCGACCAGACGCTGATCCTCGAATTTTTCACGTTCCAGCGTGATTAGATCGTTGGCCGTGTGGTAAAAAATGACGTTCGCCGCGTCGCAGGCTTCATGTGCGGCTTGTGCAAAGCCGGACCATGGGCCGCGTAACCTGCTGGTTGCACGGGTACTTTCCAATTGCACATAAGGGATGCCTCGAGCGGCGCACACTTTAGGGCCCAGCAGATCGGGGGCCTTGTAGTAGTTGTGATAGGTCACCCACAAATCCGTGTCGTGGATCATGTCCGCGATCAGTCGCCGGGATTCGGCATCGGCGTCAGAGCAGAGACGTTGTTGAACCGCCGGATCGCCCGTTTTGTCATAAATGCGCAATTCCGAGACGAGATTGACCTCATCGCCCTGTGCCCCGATCGCCCTGATCAGATTGCGCGCCATTTCCCTGTCTCCCGACGGCACCGGGCTGTCCGGTGATTTCATCGGTGAGAAAAAGGCGACGCGGGCCATCAGTCTTTGCCCGCGCCCAACGCGCTGAGCCTTTTGGACAACAGGGCTATGCCGGGGTCCATACGGAACTCGGCGATCAAGCGGGAATAGGCAGCGTTGGCCATAGATGCAGTACGCTCAGGAGCGGCGGCCAATTCGGTGATCGCGCTGGCAAGTGCGGCCGGGTTGTCATCGGACAAAACGCCATGCGTCCCGGTTTCTATGAATTCCGGAATGGCGGAAACCGGTGTCGACAGGATCGGCAACAGCTGCGACGCAGCCTCCATCAGAACATTTGGCAACCCGTCGCGATCTCCGTCAGCCGCGATCCGGCTGGGCAGCACGAACAGATCAGATGTACGCATCGCCTCGATCACTTCGGGCTGGTCACAGGCCCCCTTCCAGGTGATCCGGTCTGCGATACCTTGGGCCTCAGCCCGTTCGCGCAGCGCATCACCAAGCGCACCGCCGCCAATATGTGTCCAGTGCCAGTCCAGCGAATTGGGTAGCATGGCGAACGCATCGATCAGGCGATCAAAGCCCTTCTTCTCGACCAGACGACCGACGGAGAGCATGTGAAACGGCCCATCCGGTGCCCGAGCTGCGCGGGTCGGCGGATCGGGAAAACGGCTCAGGTCCAAGCCATGATAGATCAAATCGACCCGAGCCGGATCATCGGCCAAACTTCGCAAGTGTTCGGCCCCGATGGCAGTACAGGTTGCGCCAAAAGCGGCCCCATGCGTGGTGGCCTGCAGTTTTTCGGCTTTCTCCCAGTCGGGTGACGTCCAGATGTCTTTGGCGTGTGCCGAAAAGCTCCAGGGCAGGCCGCGCATGATGGCGGCGTAGCGTGCGACCGACGACGGCGTGTGCATGAAATGCGCATACATCACCTGCGTTTCCCCAGGCAACTCGGCGGCCAGAACACAGGCCTGCCCGAAACGCCGGATGCGGTTATGTGTCGGGTCGCGCCGCAGATCAGAGCGCCAGACCTTATAAGCCTCGGTATAGCCGGGTAGGGTCTGCGCGAGGTGGCGCGCGGCCCAGACGCGATCAGGTTCTTCGTACAGGTACTCGGGCAGGTAGTGAACCTGCCCCTTAAACCGGTCATGCAGCGGGTGGCGTTTGATGTCGGTCGGGTGGCGCAGGGACCAGATGTCAAAGCTGTGGCCCGCGTCCTGCAAGGCGACCAGTTCCTGTGCGATAAACGTCTCTGAAAGGCGCGGCCATCCTTTGACCAACACCGCGAGCTTGGGTTTTCCTGACGTCATCCGGTGGCTCGTTCCCGTTCCCCACCAAGCAGCGCGTCGATGCGGCTTGTGACATAGTCCAGACCATCAAGCAGGCCGTCACGGATTGCCTGTGAAGGCAAGGGCTGATCGGGCAGATTGCGAATAGCCTCAATCATCGCGTCCGCCGTTAACCCGTCACGGTTTTCGTCCAGCATTCTGACAAGTCCCAGACCTTCGGCGCGTGAGGCGCGGATCCACTGTTCCAGCCGCGGAGTCGTGCGCGGAACGATGACGGCGCGTTTGTCGAACGAGAGCACCTCGCAGAACGTATTGTAGCCGCCCATGCAAACCACACCTGCAGCGCCGGCAAACAGCGTTTCGATCTGCGATTCAAAGCCAACAGCCGTGACCCGACCATTCAGCGCAGCAACGCGGGTTTCGAAATCGTCGCGCAGCTCGCCCGACAGGAAGGGGCCGTAGACAAGGACAGCGCGCGGTGACAGGTTGGGATCTTTTTCATAGGCGCACAAAACCTGGTTCACCATGGCTTTGCCGTCACCGCCGCCGCCCGGTGTAATCAGGATGTAAGGTTGTTCCGGCGGGTCGCCTATCGGCCCAAGATCACGGCGCAAATAACCAGTCCAATGGATACGCGACTGCGCGGAAGGGCTGAGCGGCAGGCCCTCGGTCGGATCATAGATCGAGCGCAGTCCGTACACCCAGATTTCGTCGTAGAACCTTTCGGTTGCTGCAATGGCTTCTTTCCGCTCCCACTCGGCGGCCAACACTTCGGGTTCATCCAAAACGTCACGCAGGCCCAGGACCATTTTGGTGCGGCGGGACCGCAGCAAAATTTCCAGGGTGGGCAACAACTCGCTGCGGAAACCGGTTGGTTCCTTGTCGACGATAAGGACGTCAGGATCGAATTGCTGAACCGCCGTCTGGATAAGACCCGCCCGCAGCTCAGTCACTTCCTCGATGCCCATTCCAATTGTCTGGGATGCATAAGATCCATCGGCGCGTTTGGTCACACCTGGCAAACGCACGTGGTCGACGCGACGCGGAAAGGTGAACCGCCCGGCCACGGGTGACCCGGTCAGGATCAGCGCCGATGCCGATGGGTCAGCCTGCGTCATCGCACCAGCCAGTGCACGGGATCGGCGCAAGTGACCCAACCCGAACGTATCGTGGCTGTAGAACAAGATGCGCGGCGCACGGCCGGTTGTATCGTTTTGACTTCCTAGGCTCATGCCTTTGCCCAATTCAGTGTTCTGGTGCAACTCCGCGCGCTTGCACCCGTATCGTATATATTTTTTTCAGCCTCGTGCAAAATCACTGATCTCACCAGTCGTTACCGGCTTGTATCGATTTTAGCCGTGGGTTTCGCATCTGCGCCCTGTTCTACATCAATTTTCCTGCCCATCGGTCATGATGGTAGCGTCTGGTTGGTCATATTCAGTTTTTTCCGGGTTGCAAACACTTCTGTTCATAGCATGGTGCGGGGAACACGGCCTGACACGATGTTGAGGCTGCGGAGGTTGAATATTTGAACCCGTCACCGGGCTTCGATAACCTGTGTTACGAATGGCGAACTGGAAAAATATCCGATGACACGAACATTGCTGGCTGGATTAACGTTTGTAATCTGGTCCCTTACTCTGGCGCTGGTCACCGGTGCAGTTGCGCAGACCTCTCTGATACCGGGGTATCCCTCAGCCGGGGGCAGCAGCTCGGAAACAGCCAGCGAAAGCGATCTGGCTACGGCGATACGTTCCGCGACCGAAGCCGGTGCCAGTGTGATCGTCATCGACAGCGCCGGGCAAATCGTGTCCTCCGGCGCGCAAAATAGTTCCACCCCCGAGGCTGCACCCGGGGATCCGATGGGCGACGGTTCGCAGCTTATGAAAGCGCAGGAGCGGTTTTCGAGGTTTCGCGACTCGATGAATTCACGGCTTCAGGCGCTGCCTTATTCGATCTTCGAGGTGCAATACATCCTGCGTCAGACCAGCCCGGATGGTCGAATACAGACCTATGTCGAGGTCCTGTTCTGGAACGTTCTCTTCCTTTTGATCGGACGATGGTTGTCGATTGAAATCTACGGCAAGCGTATCGCAAAGCGAATCGTCGTCGCGCGATCCAAGGAAGATCCGCAAGGCTATCGCGAGAAGATGCCGTTTTTGGTGTTCCGATTCCTGATGGGGATAGGCGCCACGATCTTTGCAATGGTGATGGCGCTTATCGTCGGTTTCGTGTTTTTCGGTGAGGCTGAGGACATCTCGATCCAGTTCACGGTCACAGCAATTTTTACCGCCTTCTTCCTGTCGCGTACCGTGTCTGATCTGTGGCGCATGGTTCTATCCCCGTATCTAAGCCAATATCGCTTGCCGCCTTTCTCGGATCGTGACGCCAAACGCCTGTATATCTGGGCTTCGGCGCTGGCGACCTACGACATTACCGTGGTGCTTTTTGCCACTTGGGTCGCTGATTTTGGGCTGAACTATAACGTCTACGCCTTGGTCTATGGCGGCCTGACCATGTTTGGTGCGATCGGCAATGTCCTGATGATCCTGTTCAACGCCCGCGCCATCTCGAACGCTATCCGCGGCGGGCGATCACCGGATCAGGTGTCGTGGATTCTGCGCCTAATCTCGTTCGCATGGGCGCCGGTGCTGATCCTTTACATGGTGTTCAGCTGGTTCAAACTGGCCGTCGACCTGGTGCTGGAAAATCAAAACTCGATCCCGATCGTGGCCAGCAGCTATGCTATCTTCATGTCGGTCGTGGTTGCCTATGGGGCCATGAACTATCTTCTGGAACGGTACTTCAATCGCAACAGCCAGCTGGACGCAATGAATGCCGATGCTGATGAGGCGGATGCCGAGGTTGAAGTGATCGAAACGCCGCAGGCCGAGATGCGCAAGCACTCGATCCTGACCTACGAAGATCTGGCGCGGCGGGTTGCCGGTATTCTGGCTTTTGTTGTCGGTCTATATGCGCTGGTGGTCATCTGGAATCCGGATGCCAGCTGGAGCGAGGACCTGCCGATCGAGCGGGCGCTGGACGTGATGGTGATCCTCTTCATGGGTTACATCCTGTTCCATTTCTTCCGCATCTGGATCGACTCGAAGATCGCGCAGGAAATCGACGACGGCGGTGGTGAGGCTGAGCTGGGCGATGAAGGCGGAGAAGGTGGGCAAAGCCGCCTTGCAACATTGTTGCCCTTGTTCCGCGGGGCCATTCTGGCCGTAGTTGTTGTGACCATAGCGCTGATTGCCCTGATGGAATTGGGTATCAATGTCAGTCCGCTATTCGCGGGTGCTGGTGTCGTGGGCCTGGCCGTGGGCTTTGGGTCGCAGACATTGGTCCGCGATATCTTTTCGGGGGCGTTCTTCCTGATGGATGACGCGTTCCGCAAGGGTGAATACATCGACATCGGCGACGTGAAGGGAACGGTGGAAAAGATCTCGGTTCGGTCGTTCCAACTGCGTCACCATCTGGGCGCGCTGAACACCATCCCCTTTGGTGAGATCAAGGTTCTGACCAACTATTCACGCGACTGGGTGATCATGAAACTGCCGTTACGGGTGACGTATGACACCGATGTCGAGAAGGTGCGCAAGCTGATCAAGAAGTTGGGTCAAGAGTTGTTGAGCGACCCGGTGATCGGCGACAACTTTATCCAACCGCTGAAGTCGCAGGGCGTGATCGAAATGCAAGACTCTGCGATGATCATTCGGGTCAAGTTCATGACCAAACCGGGCGATCAATGGCTTGTGCGCAAGAAAGTCTATCAGGACATCCGGGAATTGTTCGCCCGCGAAGGCATCAAGTTCGCGCACCGTGAAGTCACGGTACGGTTGGCCGAGGGCAAGGAGTCGGAAGATCTGACGCCGAAGCAGCGAGAGGCTGTCACTGGTGCTGTGCAGGCTGCGATTGACGAGGACTATTTGGACGATATCGGCCCGGGTGGTGATGATCGCTGAGGGGGTCTCCCGCCCCTTTGGGTAACGTCTCTGGCGAGACGTGACCCAAAGCGTTGGGCCGGGCCGCGCGTACCGCGCGGCGGTTGGCTCAGGTGATGGCCGTGGCCCAGACCGGAGCCGACGTGCCTAGTTTAGGTGCAGGCTTGTCCCAGAACATCTTGGCCTCGCCAACGGTCAGAGCAGGTTTCAGGCGGTGACCGGCGCCCCAGCCAGATTCTTCGAGAGCTTGGCTGTAGTCTGACGGACTGGCACCGGTGATGACCTCTTTCGTGTCGGACTTGCCGAGAATGGCCAACAACTCAGCCGTGCGCGCGAGAGAGAGCTGGCCCAGCATGATCGCATTCCCCGAGGCGGCCTCAGCCAAGGCGGATAGCACAGCGGCGGCCATCAGATAGCCGGTTGCATGATCCAGCGCCTGAACCGGCAACGGAGTTGGTTTGTCCGCATTCGCCCAGTCACGGCCTGCATCCGCGATGCCTGCGCTCATCTGGACAAGGCTGTCGAACCCGCGCCGCGCAGCCCAAGGACCTTGCCAGCCATAAGCGTCGAGAGTGACTTCGACCCGGTTAAGGGCCAGTTCATCGCGCTTGGCCCTAGTCAGGCCGAGCGCATCCAAAGCACCGGGGCGATACCCGTGGACGAACACATCGGCCTGAGACAGCAACTCGTACAGCTTTTCCAAACCTGAGGGCGATTTCAGATCGAGGTAAGTGCAGGATTTACCCAAAGAGATATCGGGTATGACACCGGGCTCGTCCCAACAGGGTGGGTCGACACGCAGAACGTCAGCGCCAAAACCAGCGAGGGTTCGCGTTGAGACGGGCCCAGCCAGCACGCGTGTCAGGTCGAGGACGCGCAGTCCTGCCAAAGGGCGCTCAGCCGTGGCCTCGGATCGGTGTCGCAGTTTGATCTGTCGCGGGCTGTGCCAACCGATTAGTGGATCGCGTGACACGGCCCTACCTTGCGGATGCTCTAACCACACTGCTCGGCTGCGCATGGCTGCGGAAACGCCACCCTGGGCCACGATTGCCGATTCCAGCTCGCTGGCGGACCATTGCCGCACCGCCTGAGAGACCGCGTCTCGATCTGCTTTGACCTCAAGGACCTTAAGTGCCGCCACCCGGTGGCGGGGCAGATTGGTGTGCAACCTGATCCAACCATCCGCAGTCTGGTAATCGCCCGCGACCGCATCCCAGAGGTTGGGCATCTCCCAACCATTGGGCTTGAAGGAATATTGGTACCAAAGCGAGGCCAGCCGGTGATCCACAGACACATCCGGGGCACTGGGCGACAGGTTCAGCGCCGTCATCAGACGAGCCAGTTCCTGACCCACCGCGCCGAAGGTTGCCGTCGCCAATTCAGATACCGCGTAGACGCTGGACCAAGCCCCGGCGCCCGTTTTGCGGTATCCGTCAGTTGCAGGAAGGGCTGAAATCAAGCTCATTGCTGGTATGGATCCAGACTGTCACGCAGCCCGTCACCCAGGAAATTGAAGGCCAGCACGATCACGATAATCGGTAGCATCGGGATTGCCGTCCAGGGGTATATCTCGATCGAGGCCAGGTTCTGCGCATCGTTCAACATCACACCCCAACTGACGGCCGGGGCCCGCAGGCCAAGACCCAGGAAGCTGAGCGCGGTTTCCCCGAGGATCATGGCCGGTATTGACAATGTGGCCGAGGCAATCAGGTGAGACATAAAGTTCGGCAGCAAGTGCTTACGGATGACACGGCCCGAGCTTGCACCCATCATCTCGGCGGCGCGGACGTATTCTTCTTCCCTGAGGGACAGGAATTTTGCGCGTACCGAACGGGCGAGGCCGGGCCAATCGAGAATCCCGAGGATGATCGAGATGATGAAGAAAACAGCAACCGGGCTCCAGTTTGAGGGCACCGCTGCCGATAGAGCAAGCCACAGCGGCAGTTCAGGTAGCGAGCGCAAAACCTCGATCACGCGGTTGATGACCCAATCGATCTTGCCGCCGAAATACCCCGCGATTGATCCAAAAAAGATGCCAAGGGTGAACGATACCGAAATGCCGATCAAGCCGACAGTCAGCGACAGCTGCGCACCGTATAGAATGCGGCTGAACACATCGCGGCCCAGACGATCGGATCCCCAAAGGAACAGTGTCGCGCCCTCTGGCGCGCAGAACAGGTGGGTGTCCGATTTTACAAGCCCAGCAAGCCTGTACTCGGTCCCCTCGCAGAAAAAGCGGATCGGGCGAGGGTCTTCTGTGTCGGGCACGAATTTCCACTGAAAGGTCTCAAGATCAGCTTCGGCCACGATCGGATAGACATGCGGGCCGATGAAGGAGCCATCGTGGAACCAATTGATGCTTTGTGGTGGGGCGTAAAGGTGTTCGCCGTTTCGTTCATTCGGACCGTAGGGGGCGATGAATCCAGCGAAGGGCAGCATCAGGTAGCAGAACAGCAGGAAGACGCCTGAAATCAAACCCAGCTTATGGGTTTTGAATTTCCGCCAGACCAGAACCCAGTTGGGTGCGTCCAGATCGGCGCGCTCTAACTGTTGCAGGGCGGCATCCGCGTCGAAAGGTGCATCGTCGACAAAGCGACCGTCGGTGTGTTTGGTCACGCTTCACGCCCCTCGTATCGAATACGCGGGTCCAGCATGACCAGCAAGATATCAGAGATCATGGTGCCGATCAGTGTCAGCAAGGCCACGAACATCAAAATGAAGGCAGACAGAAATTGGTCCTGGGTTTTGAGTGCGGTCAGCAAGGTCGGGCCGATGGTTTGCAGGCCAAGCACGACCGACACCAGAACCGATCCGGATACCATCGACGGCAGCAGGTTCCCGATATCTGCAACAAAAGGGTTGAACGCCACGCGCAGCGGATACTTTGTCAGCATTCGCGATGGCGCCATACCCTTGGCAATGGCCGTTTCCACATAAGGTTTGCCCAGTTCATCCAGCATGTTCGCACGCAGGCGCTGCATCATGGCTGATGCGCCAGATGTGCCAATGACAAAGGTCGGCACGATCAGGTGGACAAGAATGGACTTCAACTTTTCCCAGCTCATGGGCTGGCCTTCGAACGATGGGTCCATCAGGCCGCCGATAGGCAGGTTGAAGTAACGGTGGCCGTAGTAGAAGAGGATCAACGCCAGCAGGAAATTGGGCGTCGCCAGACCAAGATAGCCAACAAAGGCCGACGTATAGTCGATCCAGGTCCGCGATTTTGCTGCAGCGAGGACACCCAGCGGCAGGGCAACGGCGTAAACAAACAGGATAGCGGCCAGATTGACCACAACCGTCAGCCACAAAGTATCACCAACGATTTCGGCCACGGGGCGGTCGAATTCAAAGGACCAGCCGTAGTTGCCTTGCAGCAGGCCTTCGAACCCGTGCGGACCGGGCCAGAAGCCCATCCAGATCAAGTATTGCTCCCATACGGGACGATCCAGAGCGTACTCCGCGCGCAGGAACTCGGCCTTGGCCACCCCGGCGGACTGGCCAGATGCCTGCAATTCCGCGATCTGATTGCTCAGATAATCGCCGGGTGGAAGGTTGATGATCACGAAGATCAGAACCGACACCACCAGCAAAGTCAGCAGCATCGTAAAAAAGCGATACACCGCATAGCGCAGCATTACCATTTAGCTGCTCCTGATTAGTCGGCGAAAAAGAATTCGTCGGGGCGGTGAATGCCAAAATGTGCGCCGGGCTCCCATGCCCACATGCCTTGCTCGGGCACGTTGCGCAGACGGTTGGACACTACGATAGGCTGCGGTGCGCCGTTCAGAATTCCGATGGCGAAAAGCTGGTCAGCGTGGATTTTCAACATCTCGGTCCAGACTGCCTTGCGCTCTTCGTCGGTGGTGGCAACCTCCCAATCATGTGCCAGTTGCATCAAACGCTCGGCTTCGGGCATGTCAGGCGCTTCACCAACGTCGCCGCCGGTCTGGTAAAATTGTCCCCATTTGGGCCAGGCCAGAAACACCTGATCCGTGGGGGCCAAATAAGCAGGGGATGTGTGCGCCTGCGGTATACCGTCATCCCAGCCGAACCAAACTGAGGCCATGGTGTTGCCTGAAAATACGCGGTTGCGCAGAATGTCCCGGTCCAGTGGGCGCATGATCAGGTCCACACCGATTTCACGCCATGTATCGGTGACGATCTGAAGCGCGTTCTCAACTTCTTGCCTTTCACCGGCGGTTTCGATGATCAATTCCATCGGGCGGCCATCCGGCAGCAGGCGAATGCCGTTTTTATCGCGCTCGGCCAGGCCAGCTTCGTCCAGTAGGGCGTTGGCCATCTCAACGTCATACTGCGCCCAGGCTTTTGCGTTTTCCTCGTCATAGAACGGAGACGCGGGTAAAACGGACATCGCACCGGGATGGGCCAGCTTGAAATAGAGCGCTTGATTGATGGTTTTGCGGTCGATAGCCAAGGACAGCGCCCGCCGAACACGAACATCGCGCAGAACGTCGCGCCAAACCTCATCCGAGTAGTTCAGGTTCGGGTAGATCGCGATTTGTGATGCGACACCGGTCTTCCACAACAAGGTTTTGTAGTCTCCGCCTGCTTCACCTTTTTTCAGGATAGATGCATCGCGAAACGCCAGACCGCGCCCCTGCAGATCAGTCTCGCCAGCATTGGTCTTGGCCGCGACCAAGCCAGCAGCGACGATTTCCATCTCGACGACGTCGATATAAGGCAACTGAACGCCGTTGGAATCGATGCGGTGGTAATATGGGTTGCGAACGAAATTGTGGCGGATCTTCTTGCCCGAACTTGCATTCAGCCAAGGCTGCAGCGTCGGGAGTTCGTGGTTGTCGAACTTGTAGAGGTTGTCCAGTTTGTTGTGCAGCGCCGCCCAGCTTTTGACCCGTGCGTCTTCGACCTGAAAGGCGAGGTCTTCAGCATCTGCGAATTTCTCGTGATACTGTTTGAGGAATTCAGACGGCCGGTAGATGAATGGCGGGCGCGCTTGGGCCAGCGATTGCAGGAAATCAGGATTTGGGTTTTCCCACTCAAAGACAATAGTTGTCTCATCCGGGAAGGTCACGGTTGGCGTTTTACCTTCAACAATCAGGAAGTCAGGTGGGCCAGAAGGACTGAGCATTTCATTGTTGGCAACGTCTTCCCACCAATAACGAAAGTCTTCGGATGTGAACGGCGATCCATCGGACCACTTGTGCCCGTCACGCAGATGCAGTGTGAATTTCCGGTTCCCATCATTTTCATAGGATTCCAACAGATCGGGGACAATCTCGTAGTTTTCGTCAAACCCAACCAGTCGCGCATACCCATAGACAACCATCTGGCGGATGTCTTTTGACCGGGTCACCATGGTGCGCAGGGTACCACCGGGGGCACCAAACTCGCGGCCTTTGGCGGCCAGATCCACGACCAGAGGTTCGGCTGGCAGGCGCTCTGCGACCGGTGGCAGGTTCCCGGCGTTTACTTCGGCTTTCCAGAATTCGCTTTCTTGAGGGGTCGGTGTTCCTGCCGTGGCGGGCAGGACCAAAGTGGCAGCCAACGTGGCAGCCAGAATAAGCGGGCGAGTGGTTTTAAACATGGCATCGTACCTTATGGCCGGGCTCCATCTCTACCAGTGAGGGTATCACGGAGTCCGTAAATCGGAAGGTGTCATCCCAACTGTCTGGTGAACCAGCGCCCAACGCAACCAGTTTAAGGTCGATGGGCCGGTTGATGTCGGGTTCTGGTTGGGCGGCAATCAGCGCCTTGGTGTAAGGGTGTCGGGGGTTATAAAACAGCGTCTCGGGCGGGGCCTGTTCGACGACAAGACCCCGGCGCATCACGGCAACTTCGTCGGCAATGCGCGCGACAACCGCAAGGTCGTGCGAGATGAACAGGTAGGACAGGTTCAACCGGTCCTGCAGGTTTTCCAGCAAGGTCAGGATCTGTTCCTGAACAGATACATCCAGTGCCGAAGTGGGCTCGTCACAGACAATCAGCTGCGGGTCCAGCATCATCGCCCGCGCAATTGACAGGCGTTGCCGCTGTCCGCCGGAAAAGGCATGGGGATAGCGTTTGAGCATATCACCATTCAGTCCGACGCGCTGCAGCATCTCTACAGCCTTGTCCCGCTGTTCGGCAGTCGAACCGATGGAATGAATTTCCAGTGGTTCGGTCAGAGCGTCCTGAATGCGCATCCGTGGGCTGAGAGAGCTGTACGGGTCCTGAAACACCATCTGCGCCTTGCGTTGAAAGGCCGTGCGCTGAGAGCGGGTCATGTGGTGTACAGTGATCGGGTCTTCGCCTGGCGCGGTGCGAAACAGAACTTCGCCACCCGGGTCGGGCAGTTCCGCGCCAAGGGCGATCCGCGCTGCCGTTGTTTTGCCCGAGCCACTTTCGCCGACGATTGCCAGGGTTTTGCCGCGGGCCAGATTCAGGTCCACACCTCGGCAGGCATAGATCAGCTTGTCCCCCTGCCAGCCCCTGCTGGACCGCATAGTGTAGGTCTTGGACACCCCCTTCATCTGTAGAATGAGGTCCTCGTCCGGCATCGGCAGCCCGACCGAATCTTCGTCGGGAATTGCAGGGGCCGCGTTGAACAATTGTTGTGTGTAGGGGTGCGCCGGGGCGCTTAGGATCGGGGCGGCTGCCCCTGCCTCCATCACGCGACCCTTGTGCATGACAACGACCTGTTCTGCCATATTGGCAACCACACCAAGATCGTGCGTCACAAGGATCAGAGCCATTCCTGTCTCGCGCTGTAGTTCTTTGATCAGACCAAGCACTTGCGCTTGTGTCGTTACGTCCAGCGCGGTCGTCGGCTCATCTGCGATCAGCAGTTCCGGCTTGGAAACCATTGCCATCGCAATCATGGCGCGCTGGCGCATGCCGCCCGACAACTCGAACGGGTAAGAATCATACGCACGTTGCGGATCAGGAAAGCCCACGCGTTCGAACTGGGTCAGGACCTCTTTGCGGGCTTGCGCTTCGGACGCGCTCCGATGCAGCCACAAGACCTCGCTGACCTGATTGCCGATCTTGTGCAACGGGGATAGTGATCGCATCGGTTCCTGAAAAATCATCGAAACCCGATTGCCGCGAATGTCGCGCATCTGGCGTTCGCTGATCTTGGTCAGATCCTCGAAGCCTTTTGAATCGTTCAGGGTTATCGTGCCACTGCGGATTTGCGCGGCACGTGGCAGAATACGCAAGGCCGCCCTGCACGAGATGGTTTTTCCCGATCCGGATTCACCGACCAGAGCCAATGTCTGCCCAGCCTCGACATCAAAGTTGACACCTTTGACAACTGAGTCGCCCGCACCAAAACCGATGCTGAGGTCTCTGACGGACAACAACGCAGTCATGCGGGTTTTCCACCCGTTCGTCCGTGGTTCGACATCGGCGTATTCAACTCCCTGTGTTTTTTGACTTAGTCTCGCGCGGTTGTGCCTGTGTAGTCAAACCCGTTCTTGGGCCGAATTGTCGCGAAAATGTGAAACTTAGGCCAATTTTCCTACACAAATCCTTGAGGATTTGTCATCACATGCGGTGTCGGCCCCAAATCATGAGCTGACTGATATCAAGGAGAGATTTCCCCGTGCCCGACAACCAAAGCCGCCTGGATCTGTTCATCGACCGTATGGTGTCCCAACGGGCCTGTCTGGATTTCGCCATCTCTGAAACCAAAGGAATGCCTGGGCCAGTGTTCGAACTGGGGTTGGGCAACGGGCGCACCTATCATCACATGGTGCAGTATATTTCAGGTCGACCTGTTTATGTGTTCGAGCGCGCCGTGGCGTCGCATCCGGATTCCACGCCGCCCGCAGATCGGGTGATTTTGGGGGATGTGCGAGAAACACTACCGGCCTCGGTGGATCGGTTCGGAGCCACGGCCAGTCTGATCCACGCGGACTTGGGCGGCCACAACCGCAAAAAGAACGACGACTTCGCCAGATTTGTCTCACCATTGATCGAGCCGCTATTAGCCGAGGGTGGTTTGATGGTGTCCAGCGACCGGATGTATTTCGATACCTTGACCGAAGTTTCCCTTCCCGAAGGGGCCGTCAAAGGTCGCTGTTTTATCTACCGCCGCTGACCTGGAAGGGAACCTCAATGCTTTTCTATGATTGTTCCACGGCCCCCAACCCGCGGCGCGCGCGCATGTTCATTGCCGAAAAGGGTTTGGATATCGAAACCCGAGAAATCTCGATCGGCAAAGGTGAGCAACTCAGCGACGAATTTCGCGCGGTGAACCCGAATGCAACTGTCCCCGTGTTGGTGACGGATGAGGGCAGCACGCTAACCGAGAATCTTGGGATCGCCGCTTACCTTGAGGCGCGGTTTCCCGAGCCATCGCTATTGGGGCGCACACCCGATGAAAAGGGACAGGTTCTGATGTGGAACAGCATTGTCGAACAACAGGGCGGCATGCCTGTTGCCGAGGCCTTGCGCAACACGCATCCGGCCTTTGCGGACAGGGCGATTCCGGGTCCGGTGAATCACCGGCAAATTCCGGAATTGGCTCAGCGAGGGTCCGCGCGGGTTGATCATTTCTTTTCGCTGCTCGAACAGCGGCTGGGCGAAAGTGCGTTTATCGCAGGTGCCGACTTCACCCTCGCGGACATTTCCACCTTTGTCTTTGTGGACTTTGCCCGCGTGATCAAGAAACGGATTCCACAAGAAAATACAGCCACTTTGGCATGGTTCGACAAGGTCGCATCCCGTCCCAGCGCTCAGCTCTAGAAACTGCTGGCCCGAGGCCAGTTCTTCGCTTGCGCGGAACTGTACAGAAATGTCTAGACAGAAGTGAACAGTGCCACTAGCGTCCTTCCTTAGTCATACAGGGGAGCGCAGTATGAAATCTCAGTATCGCGTTGTGGTCATCGGGGGCGGCGTTGTGGGCGCCTCGGTTCTGTATCATCTGGCCAAGTTTGGCTGGACAGATGTGGTCATGCTGGAACGGCGGCGGCTGGCGTCCGGCTCGTCCTGGCATGCGGCTGGCGGCATTCACGCTCTGAATGCGGACCCAAACATGGCGTCGCTTCAGGCCTATACAATCGATCTGCTCAGCGAGATCGAAAAGGAGTCTGGTCAGAATATCCGGTTGCACATGACCGGTGGTCTGACATTGGCGGGTACGCCAGAACGGTGGGAATGGCTGCAGGCGAACTATCGCATTTTCCAATCCATCGGCATTGACGACTGCGAGTTGCTTTCTCCGGAAGAGGCGCAAAGACGTTGCCCCATCATGTCCACCGACGGCGTATTGGGCGCGATGTGGGCTGATCGCGAGGGCTATATCGATACAACCGGCACGGTGCAGGCTTATGCGACGGCTGCCAAAAAACGCGGTGCTGAGTATTATGAGGAAACCAAGGTCGAGGAGCTGATCCAGACCGATGATGGCTGGCAGGTCATCACCGACAAGGGCACAATCACTTGTGAACACGTGGTTAACGCCGCTGGCCTTTGGGCCAAGCAAGTAGGGCGTATGGCCGGAGTGGAGCTGCCGGTGTCTCCTCTGAAACACCACTATCTGATCACCGATACAGTCCCCGAGGTCGCTGAAGCCGAATTCGAAATGCCGATGACGGTGGACCTCGAGGGGTTCACCTATATGCGGCAGGACCAGAAAGGCGTTCTGGTCGGGATTTATGAGGTGGATCACGAACACTGGGCCATGGACGGCGCGCCTTGGAATTATGGTGAGGAGCTGTTTCAGGAACAGCTTGATCGGATCGAGAACGAGCTGACGCTTGGCTTTGAACGCTATCCGTCGATCCAGAACGTAGGCATCAAGACTTGGGTAAACGGTGCCTTCACCTTTGCCCCCGATGGCAATCCGCTGGTCGGTCCGGTGCCGGGCAAGCGCGGCTACTGGTCGGCCTGCGCGGTTATGGCAGGTTTCCTGCAGGGCGGGGGCGTCGGCAAAACGCTGTCTGAATGGATGATCCATGGCGAGCCCGAGGCGGATGCCTGGCCAATGGACGTGGCGCGCTTTGGTGATTTTGCGCAGAACAAGCGATACATCCGTGAAACCACGGGCCAGTTTTATTCCCGGCGCTTTGTTATGACCTACCCGAACGAGCAATTGCCCGCGGGCCGACCGCTAAAGATGGCCCCGGCGCACGACGCGATGACGGATGCGGGTTGCAAATGGGGCGTCAGTTGGGATCTTGAAGTGCCGCTGTATTTCGCGCCGAAAGGGTTCGAGGAAACACCGACGCTCAAGCGCTCGAACGCGCATGACATCGTCGCCGCGGAATGCAAGACAATCCGCGAAGGCGCGGGATTGCTGGACATTTCGGGCTTTTCGCGGTTCGAGGTCTCGGGACCAAATGCAGAAGTGTGGCTCGACAAAGTCATGGCCTCGAAACTACCTGCGCCGGGTCGCGCAAAGCTGGCGCCTATGCTGGGTGAAAATGGGCGGCTCAAGGGGGACTTGACCGTTCTGAACTGGGGCGATGGTACCTGGTGGATCATGGGCAGCTATTACCTGCGGGCTTGGCACATGCGCTGGTTTGACTATCACATGATCGACGGCGTTACTGTCCGGGATCTGGGCGAGGAATATTGCGGTTTCGCCGTAGTCGGTCCCAAATCGCAAGCGGTTGTGGAAAAACTGGCCGAACAGGACATCTCGGACCTCAAATTCATGGGCTGCGGTGATTTCGACATCGGGCTCGTTCGCGCACGTGTTGCCCGCATGTCTGTGACCGGCGAGAAAGGATACGAGATCAACTGCCGCTACGGAGACCACATCAAGCTACGCCGTATGTTGCTGGAGGCCGGGGCAGATGAAGGTGTTCGCGAATGTGGCTTCAACGCGATGCTGTCGACGCGGCTGGAAAAGAGTTTTGGCATCTGGTCTGCAGAATTCACGCAGCTCTACACTCCGGGCATGACCGGAATGGATCGCTGGATCGACTGGGGCAAGGATTTTGTCGGAAAGGATGCGGCAGTCGCAGAACGTGACGGCAATGGTCCGGCGCAGGTTCAGGTAACACTGGAAGTGGACGCCGCAGACGCGGACGCCAGCGGATACGAACCCGTTTGGGCAGGCGATGAGCGCGTGGGCTTCGTCACTTCGGGCGGGTATGGACACTACACTGGAAAGTCGCTGGCAATGGCGTTGGTCACCCGCGAAAAGGCCGAGCCGGGAACAGAATTGTCGGTGCACGTAGTTGGCGTTGAGCGCTCGGCGCGGGTCATCGCACCTTCGCCCTATGATCCTCAAGGCAAAGCGATGAGGGGCTGACGATGAAGTCGCAAACACCCGAACGCGGGCGACGACGGCGCGGGCGAAGCGCCGAGGCAGCCCCTGCGCCGAGTCGGAACGTGAATTATCGCCAGTTGAAGAATCCCTTCCCGTTGATGGAGGTGTTCCCGGCGGATCAGATTGCGGACATGCACGAAACGGCCTTGCGAACACTTCAGGAGTTGGGCGTCAAATGCCTGCTTCCGGAAGCCCGGCGTCTCTTTGCGAAAGCAGGCGCGCGTGTGGATGAAGATACCGAGATGGTGTTTATCGGCCGCGACATTGTTGAGGCCGCTGTTGCATCAGCGCCAAAGTCGATTGCGTGCCATGCAGGCGCGCGACACAGAGACTTCACACTTGAGCTAGGTAGTTTGGTGTTTCAGCCGGGGGCAGGGGCACCGAACGCGACAGATCTTGAACGCGGCCGCCGCCCGGCATCGGGGCAGGACTATCTGGAGTTCCTCAAGCTAACGCACCATTTTGATGTGTTCCAGATGATCTCGCCTCAGGTCGAACCGCAAGACGTTCCAACAAACCTGCGCCACTACTTCACGACGCAGGCGCAGATGGAGCTGACCGACAAGTTCCCGTTCTTTTTCTCACGCGGGACGCCGCAGGTGATGGATTGCTTTGAAATGCTGTCTATCGCGCGGGGGCTGTCGGACGATGAGTTTCAGGCGGGCGCACATTGCTATACGATCATCAATACGAACAGCCCGCGCACGCTGGATATTCCGATGGCGCAGGGGCTGATTGATTTCGCTCGCAATGGACAGATGTCGATCATCACGCCGTTCACCCTGATGGGCGCGATGGCCCCGATTACAGTGGCCGGGGCAATAACGCTTTCACATGCTGAGGCGTTGGCGGCGCTGACGCTGACACAGCTGACCAAACCGGGTGCGCCGGTGTGTTATGGCACGTTCACCAGCAACGTAGATATGAAATCGGGTGCGCCCGCATTTGGAACACCCTCACATTTCCAGGCTTCGCTTGCCGCAGGCCAGTTGGCGCGGCACCTTGGGCTGCCTTGGCGGTCAGCTGCCGGATCAGCGTCGAACATCAACGATGTACAGGCGGCGAATGAAAACCAGTTTGGTCTTTGGGGCTGTCTGATGGCAGGGGCGACGGTAATCATTCACTCGGCCGGTTGGCTCGAGGGTGGCTTGACCGTTTCTTTTGAGAAAATGATCTGTGACGCCGAGGTCCTGAACATGGTCGCCGAACTGTGCGCGGGGGCGCAGGCGGGCAAAGCTGAGATCGGTTTCGATACAGCGCTGAGCGAGGTCGAACCCAACGGGCACTTCTTTGCCTCGAGCCAGACGATGGAGCGCTACAACACCGAATTCTATGAACCGCATTTGCACGGTTACGCAAATTTCGGAACCTGGACGGAACGCGGATCAGTGGATGCCAATCATCGCGCAACCAGGGTTTGGAAAGGCATTGTGAATGACTTTAAGGCCCCGCCCACAGACAGTGACCGCATTGGTGCCTTGCGAGACTATATTACCCGCCGTACGGCTGAGGGCGGCGCACCGCCGGAGAGTTGAATGAGCACAAAACCCATCCTGCACCGGGATGACCCCGAAGCTGAACCCTTGGTTGGCAACATTAAGGTCACGCGTGACGACTGGCTGAACGTGGCTATGGATGTGCTGATCTCAGACGGTGTGGACCAGATCAAAGTCCTGAACCTGGCTGAACGGATGGCCGTGTCGCGGTCGTCCTTCTATTGGTACTTCAAATCCCGGCAAGAGCTTTTGGACGCCCTGCTGGCGCGCTGGCATGCGACGAATACAGCGGCCTTGGTTGCGCAGGCCAAGGCCCCAGCGGATACGATAACCGCAGCCGTCTGCAACGTGCATCGTTGCGTGGTGAATGCTGAACTGTTCGATACCGCGTTGGATTTTGCCGTCCGGGATTGGGCGCGCAAATCGGGGAAAGTACGCCGGGCGCTCGATCAGTCGGATGCGCGCAGGCTCGAAGCGCTTCACGCCATGTTCGCGCGGTACGGCTATTCCGAAGTTGAGGCCGAAACCCGCGCGCGCGTTCTGTACTACATGCAGATCGGGTACGATCTGGCCCAGTTGAACGAACCAATGTCCACGCGGATCGCAATGGTTCCGCATTACCTTTATGTCTTCACTGGGGTTGAGCCCAAGCCCGAAGAAGTTGAAGAATTCAGCGCCTATTCAACGCGCTATTGGAAGGGAGAAGCCTCATGAGTCAATCTGACGCAATCATCATCGGAACCGGTGTGATCGGCGCGGCCATCGCCTTTGAAATGGCGAAAGCGGGCTGGAAAACCCTGTCGCTGGACCGAAACAGTCAAGTCGGTCACGGCTCGACTGCCGGATCCTGCGCCATAATCCGCATGCATTATTCGACCTTCGACGGAACGGCGTTTGCGTGGGAAGGCTACCACTACTGGCGCGATTGGGCCGACTACCTCGGCCTGCCCGAGGATGCTAATCTGGCGCAATTCCGCGAGACCGGCTGTCTCGTCATGAAGACTGATGCCAATGGCTGGCTTGAAAAGCACATGAAGAACAGCGCCGATCTGGATTGCCCGTTCGAAGAATGGTCACCTGATAAAGTCAGTGAGCGCCTGCCGATCTACTCGCAGGACAGTTTCACACCGGCGCGCCGGATGGATGATCCGGAATTCGGGCACCCGAACGGGCGCAAGATGCAGGGCGGTGTGTTCTGGCCGCAGGCGGGATACGTCACGGACCCGGCTTTGTCGGCGCAGAACTTGGTGGATGCTGCCAAGCTGCATGGCGCAGAAGTGCGCACTGGTGCCGAAGTGGTTGAGATATTGTCCAGCGACGGTCGGGTTTCGGGTGTCAAACTTGCCTCGGGCGAAGAAATCTACTCGAAAGTCGTCGTGAACGTCGCAGGCCCCGGCTCGGCGATCGTCAATAAGATGGCGGGTGTTCTGGATGACATGACGATCGAAACCCGCCCCTTGCGGCAAGAGGTTGTGCACGTCCCCGCACCCGAGGGGTTTGATTTCGAAAACGACGGAACGATTGTCTCGGACAGCGATATTGCCTGCTATTGCCGACCCGAGCACGGCAACCACATTCTGGTTGGCTCGGAAGACCCCGAATGCGATCCGCATCAATGGTGCGAAGACGATGTGAACTATAATCACGATTTCACCGACCAGTGGACAACGCAGGCCATGCGGTATGCACAGCGCGTCCCAAGTCTTGGCATCCCGTCTAAAACACGCGGAGTTGTGGACCTGTATGACGCATCCACAGACTGGATTCCGATCTATGACAAATCCAGCCTTCCGGGGTTCTACATGGCCTGCGGGACCAGCGGGAACCAGTACAAGAATGCTCCGATCGCGGGCAAGATGATGACCGCCCTGATCGCGTATTGCGAAGGTGGCGCGGATCACGACGCGCAGCCGCTGCAATATGAACTTCCCTATATCGGGCGGAGCATTGATGTCGGGTTCTATTCCCGCAAGCGACCCATCAACGAAGAAAGCAGTTTTTCTGTACTGGGGTAGCTAAGTAATAAATTCGCTCTAACCTTCCTGGGAACTGAAATATGGCAGGACCCAGGATGGCTGAGCTGACACATCGCGTTCTGATACTAGGAAGTGCGCCGGCCGCCGTGGCCGCGCGCGAGTGGCCTCGGGATCTGTTCACCCACATCGTTGCCATCAACAACGCTTGGCGAATCCGTGATGATTGGGATTTCCTTATTCACCCCGAGGATTTCCCTGCCCGCAATCTTCCAGACAAACTGGGCTACGGCCAACGCATTGTCGAAGCCGATGAATACGTTCCCCTTCAAAACCAGTTTGGAGGGTTTGTATATGTTGGTGGGACTATGGCGTTCACGGCCGGTTACTGGGCCTTGGCCGCGCTTCAGCCTGCCGTTTTGGCATTTTTTGGCTGTGATATGATTTACCCGAATTCCGGCCGGACTCATTTTTACGGTAACGGCGCAGCCGATCCCTTGCGGGCTGATGTTACGCTGCGGTCCCTCGAGGCGAAATCCGCCCGGTTGGCGCTGTTTGGGGCCACACAAAACTGCCACGTGGTGCGGCTGTCGCAAGGCGACAGCCGGTTGATCTTTCCATCAGTGCCATCTGACAATCTCAAATCTGCCGGGCTTCCCTCGACAAAGAGGATGCAAGTGGCACTCGAGGTCGAGGGCCGGTTGAATTACTTCGTTACATCGGGTCGTTATTGGGAGGAGGAGGACCGGTTCGACGTCACCAAAATCGACCATTTGGATCGAATGTGGCTGGACGCGTATTGCCCGCAATCCCTAGAAAACGTCGCCTGAGTCTAACGCTGATCAGGTCGCGAATGTAGCCCAGGCCCATACCATGGCAATGTAGGTCAGGTTGTGCAGGCACTGGTCCAGACCGGCAGCTCGCCAAAACGCGGCCTGTGTCGGTATCAGTTGCTTTTTGTCCGAATAGCTGGCCTTGGCGAAATCAATATTGAAGTGAACAATCCATTCCAGCGCCGCAATGATCAAAATAAACGACCACGGCGCGCCAAACAGCAAAAAGACAATCACTGACCCGATAACATGCACACCGGCATGCTGCGCGCGGCCCGCGTGAAAATACTCACCGCGCCCTGCCAACATTTTAGGAGTCTGGAGAAAAAAATCCGCAAACATATGTTTGATCTGCAACAAGCAGAGCATCAATAGCACTGCGCCTAAACTGGCAGTCAAATGAGTCCTCCCAATATCGTCCCAGAACAGACTCTAGGCACTAATCTGTGGTTGCGCAAATGAACTTGTTCACACTTGGCAATTAACTGTTCAAACTGGAAACTATTTGCCTCTTTTGGCTGGACTAACGTAAATTCACAGTGTTGGATTTACTGCACTTTCGTCAAGACTGTTTCAGTGATCCGTAGTAGGGGCAGGTTCCATAGAACGTTCAATTTTCCAGTTTATTTGGAAATACTCGAAGCGCGACCAGTTGATTCTGCTGGCCGTGACGTCCACGTTGTTTCCACTACTCTATCTGACACTCGAACTTCCCAAACGCATCATCAACGATGCAATCGGTGCTGCCAGTCCGATTGTGGATGTTTGGGGCTATAGCCTGCCGCAGACCACATTTCTGATTGTTCTGTGCATCGGGTTCCTGATTGCGGTGCTGGCGCATGGCCTGATGAAAATGCGCATCAACACCATGAAAGGCGTGCTGAGCGAGCGTATGTTGCGCCGGTTCCGGTACGTGCTGATCAGCCGCGCGTTGCGTTTCCCTCAACCCTATTTCGAACGCGTCAGCCAAGGCGAGCTGGTGTCGATGGTCACCGCCGAAAGCGAGCCGATGGGCGGGCTTATGGGTGATGCGATCAGCCAACCAGTTTTGCAGGCGGGCCAGATGATCACCATCCTGTCCTTCCTGTTTCTGCAAAGTTTCTGGTTCGGGTTGGCGGCAGTTGCGCTGATCCCGCTGCAAGCTTGGCTGATTCCGAAACTGCAGCGACAGATCAACCTTCTGAACAAAAAACGCATTCAAGAGGTTCGGTTGCTGGCCGCCCAAATCGGCGAGAACGCGGCGGGCGCGTCCACGTTGCGTGCCAATGGCGGCTGGCGATACCGCCGGGCGATGGTGTCCGATCAACTGGGCCGCCTGTTTGGTATCCGGTTCGAGATCTACCAGAAAAAGTTCTTTATGAAGTTCCTCAACAACTTCATTTCGCAGCTAACGCCGTTCCTGTTCTATCTGGTTGGTGGTCTTCTGGTCCTGCAGGGTTCGGTTTCGCTGGGTGCATTGGTTGCGGCCCTGGCTGCGTATAAGGACCTCAGCTCGCCGTGGAAGGAACTGCTGACCTATTATAACCAGACACAGGATATGTCGCTGCGCTGGGACGTGGTGACGGAACGGTTTGCACCTTCCGGAATGCATGACGAAAAACTGTTCGATGGCGAACCCGAGACCACGCCAAGGCTGAACGGCGACATAGTGCTCGACCATGTCTCGGTTCGCGATATGGACGGTAACCAGGTTCTGGATGATTTGGATCTGTCCTTTCCCAGCGGGAAAATCATCGGGATCGCGGCCCCCAGCGAAGAAGATCGCCGCGCGATGGCCGAGTTGCTGACACGGGAAATTCTGCCCAGCTCGGGCCGGGTGCAGATCGGTGATATCCGTTTGTCAGAGCTGCATCAAAGCGTCGTGGCCGCCCGTATTGGGTATGCTTCGTCACGGCCTGTGATGTTCCAGGGCACGCTGGGCGACAACGTCATGATGCCGATGCGGTTCAAGCCGCAAACAACCGAAACAAACGACCCCGGATATGATGAGACGTTGCGGGCCGGCAATAGCTCGGACCCCTTCAGGGCAAATTGGCTGGACCCGACGACTGCGGGATTGGACAGCGCCGAAGAGGTACGCGACTGGTGGTTGAAACTGATTGACGGGATGGGTTCCGGCGCGGCGCTGTTTTTGCGCGGGGCCGAACAGGTCTTCGATGCCGCCGAGCATCCCGAGCTGGCCGACAAACTGGTCGAACTGCGACCTTTGGTTCAGGATGCGGTGAAAGCATCAGGGCTGGAGCAACAGGCCCTGATCTTTGATCGCGACAGCTATAACCCTGCCTTGCCGGTTGCGGAGAACTTGCTGTTCGCCACGCCCAAAGTGCCGGTCACACAGGAGCTTTTGGCGCAGCAGACCGTGTTCCTTGAGCAATTGCGCGAATTTGGTCTGGATGAGACTCTGGTGAGCCTGACACGCGATGTGATTGAGATGCTGCGCCAGATTTTCGGCCTGGACGGCACCGATCACCCGCTGTTTCGCAAACTGGGACTAGAGGCGCAAACGTACGAGGCTGCGGTCGAGCTGGTCGAAAAGACCCGGAACGAGGGCGTATCGGGGCTGAATGATGAACAGCTGGCAAACCTGCTGGCCGTTCCGTTCGTGATTTCGGCGGAACAGATCGGACCAGCCTTCACCGACGACCTCAAAGACCGCATTCTTGAGTTGCGGCATAGCCATTCCGAAAAGTTGTTGGAACGGTTGCTGGATGTATTTGTCCCGTTAGACAAAACGAAGTTCGCGCCTGGCTTGACGGTTCTGGAAAACGCTTTGTTCGGAAAGGTCAGTCAGATCGGCGGCGCCCGTTCGGACGAGGCGCGCAAACTGATCGTGGATGTATTGAACGAAAACGGTGCGCGCCCCCTGGTGGTCGAGCTGATCTATGACGTGCCGGTGGCGCTGGGCGGTCAAAACCTGCCCGCGGTTTTTGCTGAACCTCTGTCATTTACGCGCGCGACGATCAAGAAACCGGATATCCTGATCCTTGAGGATGCGCTGGCCAGTTATGACATGGCCTCGAAAGTGGCCGTGTACAAAAATCTGCGCGCTTTGCTGCCGGATACCACGGTGATCTACCTGAACGACCAGTTCGAAAACCCGAGCGTGTTCGACATGTATGTGGAAATCAGGCAAGGTCGGGTCGTCTCGGACGAAGGACCTGCGGACGTGGAAGAAGACAGTGCCGCCTCAGCTGACCTTTCGCGCAAGCTGCGCGCGCTGGAACAGACACCGCTGTTTTCCGGGCTGGACCGTCGACAGCTGCGCCTGCTGGCCTTTGGTGCGCGCTGGTTCGATGCCAAAGCAGGAGAGGTTGTTTTCCTTAAGGACGATCAGCCAACCGACGGTGCCTATGTGGTGCTGGACGGGGAAGCCGGGTTGTACCTTCCACAGACCGACGGAGTGGATCAGTTGATTGCCACGGTCGGCCCCGGTGCCCTGGTCGGAGAGTTGGGTTTGATCCGCAAGGAACCTCGGGCGCTGAGCATGATCGCCGAGACGGAACTGTCGTGCCTGCGTATTGGTGAAGAGGAATTCCTGGCCGTGGTCGAAAATGATGCCGCAACCGCGTTCAAACTGTTGCAGGTGATTGCGGGCTACGTATCGAACTAAGGGTTATTCGCTGTCGGGGCTGCAGAACATATCGTAAAGAACGGCGATCACCTGCGCCGCGCCGTCGTTGTTCAGCGAGTAATAGATGGACTTTCCGTCCCTGCGCGTTGCAACAATGTTTTCAGCGCGCAGGCGCGCCAGCATCTGACTGACTGCAGCTTGACGGATACGCAGCAAGGCCTCCAACTCACCCACGGATTTTTCGCCGTCGGCCAGATGGCACAGGATCATCAACCGCCCCTCATGCGCGAGCGTTTTCAGAAATGCAGAGGCCCGAGCCGCGCTTTCTTTCATTTCAGATAGCGCGGCTTCGGTTTGTTCGGTTTGGTCGTCTTCAAGTGTCACGCGTTGCCTGTTTAACACCTATGGGTTGGGTCAATGTGCCCCAAGACCTATTGAGTTGTCACCCCTCGGTTGCAGGGGCACCACCTTGAAAGGCGTTTCCGTTCACGTAATCACAGGGCTCTTCCTGCATCTGCAGATGCAGGCCATCACCGTTAAAAGGGTGCGCCCGTGCAAGGTCTTCGTTCACCTCAATCCCCAGGCCCGGTGCGGTCGGCGCGGGGACAAATCCGGCCTCAACCTGCAATGAGCCGTTGATGAGTTGATCGTGAAACGGCGTGTCTATGGTCTCAAGCAGCAGCAGGTTGGGGATGGACGCGGCCAGATGGATATTTGCGGCCCATTCAACCGGACCCGCGTACAAATGTGGGGCCATCTGGGCGTTGAAGACTTCAGCGATGGCCGCGACTTTCTTCATTTCCCAAATTCCGCCGGCACGACCCAGCGCCGGTTGGAGGATTTCCGCCGCCCCAGCCCGCAAAACGGCCGCGAATTCGGCTTTGGTGGTCATGCGTTCACCGGTCGCGACCGGGATCCGAACGTTCCGCGCGACACGAGCCATATCTTCAATCATGTCCGGTGGTGTCGGTTCTTCGAACCAAAGCGGTGAATAGGGTTCAAGCGCCTGACCCAATCGGATTGCGCCCGCGGTGTTGAACTGGCCGTGGGTGCCAAACAGCAGATCGGCTTTGTCGCCCACGGCCTCTCGGATCGCTTTGCAGAACGCAACAGACATCGAGATATCGGACATCGCAGGCATGTGCCCGCCCCGAACAGTGTAAGGCCCGGCGGGGTCGAACTTGACGGCTGTGAACCCGCGCCGGACCATTTCGGCGGCACATTCGCCCGCTTGTTCAGGCGACGTCCAGAAATCGTTCAGATTATGTTGGGGCAGGGGATACAGATAGGTGTAGGACCTTATGCGTTCGTTCACCAATCCGCCCAGCAAGGCGTAGACCGGCCGATTGCGATCTTTACCCAGAATATCCCAACACGCGATTTCCAGTCCGGAAAAGGCGCCCATGACCGTCAGATCGGGCCGCTGAGTAAACCCGCTGGAGTAAGCGCGGCGGAACATCAGCTCGACGTTTTCGGGGTTCTCGCCCAGCATGTGCCGTTCAAACACGTCCCGAATGACATGGCGCATCGCATCGGGGCCAACCGAGGATGCATAGCATTCCCCCCAGCCCGTGATCCCAGTATCGGTCGTGACTTTGACCAGAATCCAATACCGCCCGCCCCATCCGGGCGCAGGAGGGGCGGTGACAATGATGTCGAGGTCTTGCAGTTTCATCAGGTGGTCTCCTGCCCTGCCGGGTTAATCCCTGTCGAAAACGATCACGTTGCGCTTGGCGGATCCGGTTTTGGTGTCCTCGATCGCTTCGTTGATCTGCGACAGCGACCATCGGCCCGAAATCAGCTCATCCAGTTTCAGGCGCCCTTGATCGTAAAGGTCGATCATCCATGGAATATCGCGCTGAATGACAACATCGCCCATTTTTGACCCGATCAAACCCTGACCCAGCGCGGCCAGAACCACCGGTTCGTAGCTTGCCATATCCCCGGAGTGCGGCATTCCGATCATTACCGCCTTGCCACCCGGACCCAAGTAACGAGGGGCTTGGTCGTAGGCAGGAATCGCGCCGACGGTGATCAAAACGGCATCTGCGCCGCGACCCCCAAGCGCCTTGTAGGCGGCCTTCCAGGGGGCTTTCTGATCGGCCAAAACGCCGTGGGTCGCGCCGAATTCCTTGGCAATGTTCAGCTTCTCTTCGGTCATGTCCACGGCCACAATACGGCGTGCACCGGCGATGCGGGCGCCCTGAATTGCGTTCAGCCCGACACCTCCGGCACCGATCACCACCACATCCTGTCCGGGCCGCAGCCCGGCGGCGTTGACGGCGGCGCCGACGCCCGTGATTACGCCGCAGGACAGCAGGCTGGCGACGTCTTTGGGCATCGACTGTGGAATTTTGACAATCTGCCGGTGGCTGACCACAACCTTCTCTGCAAAAGCTCCGCAGGCCATTGCCTGCTCCAGTGGTCCGCCATCTGCTGTGCGCAATGGCCCGTTGACCTTATCATAAGGCGTTTCGCAGACAGTTGGTTTCCCCCCCGCGCAAGAGGGGCACGAGCCACATGCCCGGATCAGGGTAACGACAACCGGGTCCCCAACCTGAAACTCACCTGCCGAGTCGCCGACCGCAGTGATAATGCCCGCAGCTTCGTGCCCGTAGACGGCAGGAAGATGCCCGCCCCACGCACCACCGGCAAATGAAATGTCCGAATGGCAAATTGCCACCGCATCCAGTGTCACCTCGACCTCATCTGACTTGGGCGGCGCGATCTGAATATTTTCGATGACCAGAGGTTCACCGAACGCCCGGCAAACGGCGGCTTTGATGGTTTGCATGCTGTCCCTCTCTCACTTTGCGCTACGGTGGCGCGCTTATGGGGGCGCTGCAAGGCAGAATCCGTCAAAGGGATGTCGTAGTTATGCCATGACCCCACGTGAACGGGAAAACACAAGAAGACAGATCACCATCATGACGAATGCCAAGAGGAATGGTGCGCCCGGCAAGTAGATCGCCGCGTCGGGCTTGATGAACTGGGCGAACACGCTGGTCATGAGCAACGGTGCGATGACCATCGACAAAGCGTGCAAGGATGTCAGCACCCCCTGCAGTTCACCCTGTTGCGAATCGGGCGTCTTACGCGACATCAGGGCCTGCAGGGCAGGGGTCACAACCGCTCCGATCGCAGTGATTGGGATTAGCATCAGGGCAATGATCCCGTTGGTCAGAAAGGCCAGAAGAAAAAAGCTAAACAGCTCGAAGCCCATGCCGTAGATGATTGTAACGCGTTCCCCCAAATACTTGGTTGCGGGACGGATCAGGCCGCCCTGAACGGCCGCCATGCCGATCCCGTAGACGCCCAATGACAGGCCGATCATTTGTGGTGACCAGCCGAACCGTTCGGTTGTGAAATACGCCCAAATTGCCGGGTAGACATAGATCGAGATGGAGTACAGGAGATAGACCCACAGCATCGGCCGGATACCGGGCAACGCGGCAATCGCGCGCAGAGAGTTCACTGGGTTTGCCCGCCTCAGGCTGAAGGCCCGGCGCGTCTTGTCGGTGACCGTCTCGGGCATGACACATACACCGATGATGAAGGCCAGTGCAGACAAACCCGCCGCAGCCCAAAATGGTGCACGTGTGCCATATTCGCTCAGCAGCCCACCTAGTACTGGGCCAAAGACAAACCCGACGCCAAATGCTGCGCCCAATAGACCAAAGTTTGCAGCCTTTTCGTGGGGTTTCGACACATCCGCCATGAAAGCCGCCGCCGTTGCATGCGTGGCAGCCGTAATGCCTCCGACGATGCGTCCGGCCAACAGCAACCAGATGCTGCCCGCAAGCGCCATGACAACATAGTCCAGTGACATGACGAACAGCGAGACCAGCAATACCACCCGTCGCCCGTAAGCATCCGAAAGGTTACCCAGAACCGGTCCGAACACAAATTGCATGGCGGCAAACGCGGTGCTGAGGATGCCACCCCAGATCGCCGCTGTCGCCAATGTGCCACCCTGAACTTCGACGATCAGTTCCGGCATGATAGGCAGGACAAGGCCGATGCCCATGGCGTCGATCATGACCGTGAGAAGGACGAAGAAAAAGGGAAGACGCATTTGAACCGCAAGGATGAGAATTTGGGTGGACCTTATCCGCAGAAAATGCAGGTTGAAAGGGACACGCTCAGACTTGTGATCCTGGCAGGTCTTTAGCGATTTTGTCCAACAATTCAGCCAGTTTTTGCGGTTGTGCAAAGAATGGGGAATGCGACGTGTCAATCGTATGACGCATCGCCTCGGGGGCGCTGTGGCTCATCTGTTCCTGGTATTCCGTCGGGATCGTCCGGTCATCGGTCGCCCGGATATATGCCTTGGGAACCCGGTCGAAATTGCCGGTCAGGTGCAGGGGGGTGTCCTGTGGCGCGATGGCTTGCGGGCACAAGCGTGCAAATGCGAATGGCACGGTTTCGGGCGGGCAATCGTGATAGAACAGGTCATGCACCTTGCTTGGGATAACAGTATACGAGAGGCCATCGGTAGATTTTTCAACCGCATCATGGATTGTTTGTCGAGGCGATCGTTTGCGCATTTCCACCATCGAAAGACCATCCTGCGGGACGTAGGCGGCAAGGAAGACAAGGGCGCGCATGGCATCCGGCGCGGCTTCGGCCGCAGCACTGATCGGGTACCCACCCCAGGAATGCCCGACAATGATTGTATTGGGCGAGGTCGCATCCAAAATTGTGTTGCGACAGCTGTCCAGAGTCACATCGGCAACGGGCGTCGGATCCGATCCGTGGCTGGGCATGTCAATGGCGCGTACCTCGTGCCCCAGTGCTTCCAACGCCGGGATAAGGTCGCGCCAACACCAGGCACCGTGGCAGGACCCATGGACTAATAGAAGATCGGCCAAACCAAGGCTCCTTCAAACATGTCCGATTTCGGTCAGAAAGCTGTGCAGCAATGCCGCGTATTCTGCCGGCTGTTCCACACAAGGCAAGTGCCCAGCGCGTCGCATCAGCTCGAACCGAGAGCCGGGGATCAAGTCAACGGTTTCCCGCACAAGATCCGGTGGGGTCGATCCGTCCTCGCTGCCGGCGATGCCAAGGGTCGGCAGGCGTAGGCCACTGGTGGGGGTGTAGAAGTCTGTGCCAGAGATTGCCGCGCAGCAGCCCAGATAGCCATCCACTGGCTGGCGCACCATCATGTTGCGCCAAAGCAGATGCTCGGGCGATGCGCGGAATGCCTTGGAAAACCAGCGCTCCATGGTTGCATCAGCCAGGGCCTCGATCCCGCCCTTTTGTACCGCGTCCATGCGGTCCTGCCAGATCGAAGGGATGCCGATCTTGGCTGCGGTGTTGGACAGCACCAAGGCGCGGACCTGATCCAGACGTTTGACGGCCAGCCCTTGTCCGATCAGTCCGCCGATCGAAAGGCCGACAAAAACGCAATCGCGCACCTCCAGAAAATCAAGCAGATCTTCCGTATCGCGCACGAGGGCGCCCATCGAATAAGGCGCCGGGGGTTGAGAGGACAGGCCGTGCCCTCGCTTATCAAAACGGATGATGCGCAGCCCGGCAGGCAGGTGCGGCAGCAAATCGTCCCACAGCCGCAGGTCGGTTCCCAGAGAATTGGCAAACACAATTGGCGCGCCGCCTGGATCACCATCAACCCGATAGTGGATTTGAACGTTTCCAATGTCTGCGATCTGCACGACTCAATCCCCTGGCGTCATACGCCCAAATGTCAGGTTGCCCCAGCCTAAACGACTTGTCAGGTCAGGTATTCCAGCGCTTTTCCAAAGACTTCGGGGTCGGCGTTGCCGCCCGATGCTACCACGATCACTGCATCGCCTTCGATTTCGTCCGCGCGATACAGGGCCGAGGCAAGCGACACCGCTCCGCCCGGTTCCAGCACGATCTTGAGGCGCAAAAACGCTTGCGCCATGGCGCGAAGCGCGTCTTCCTCGGACACCGACAAGCCCGGACCGCAAAGCCTATTCAAGATCGGAAAGGTGATCTGACCCGGTTCCGGCGTCAGGATCGCATCGCAAATGTTGCCCGCTGCGGCGTTGTTGCTTTGAATGTGCCCTGTTGCCAAAGACCGTTTGACGTCGTCGAACCCCTGGGGCTCGCACGGGCGGGCTCGCAGCCCCGGCGCGTGGCCTTCCAGCGCCAGCGCAATGCCCGAGGTCAACCCGCCGCCGCCGCAGCACACCAGAACATCCGCCTTCTCGATACCCAAATCGGCCGTCTGCCGCGCCAGTTCCAGCCCGACGGTGCCTTGTCCTGCGATGACCTGAGGTTCGTCGTAAGGCCGGATCAGGGTCAGACTGCGTTGGGACGCCAGTGCCTCGCCAATTTCTTCGCGGCTTTCGTTCGCGCGGTCATACAGAACGACCTCTCCCCCCAGCGCGCGGGTGTTGTTGATCTTTAGCTGCGGTGCGTCAGAGGGCATGACAATGACCGATGAAATCCCATGCTGAGCTGCAGCAAAGGCCACGCCCTGCGCGTGATTGCCCGAAGAATAGGCGATGACACCGCGCTGCCGGTCCGCATCACCAAGGGCCGATATCGCCGACCAGGCCCCGCGAAACTTGAAGCTGCCGGTATGTTGCAAACACTCGGGTTTCACCAGCACGCGGCGGCCCGCGATTTTGTCCAGAAACGGCGAGGTTAGAATCGGTGTCTCGCGAACATGCCCTCTGAGGCGCTCGGCGGCGGCCTCGATCATTTCAAGTGTGCTCATGCGGTGACCAGTACCTTGCGAATGAGTTCTACCGACTGTGGTTCATCCAGAAACGGGGGATGACCACGGTCGGGTATTTCTGTCGATATAAGATCAGGGTGGCGGTTGTGCATTTCAGTCAGCGTGTCTTTGCCCAAAATATCCGAATTTGTGCCGCGAATGACGCCGGTTGGAATGCTCTGCAGTGCTTCAAACAGGGGCCACAGATCAGGGGCGGGCCCTGCAGCGGCCTGTTCCAGAAGCGCTGTACGCAGCGCAGGATCATAGCTGAGGGTCAGACCATCAGGCGTTTCGTCGAATTGGACTTCCGCCTGCTGCCGCCAACGCGCTAGTGACACGCCGGGAAATTGGGGCCCCAAGACGTGCTGCAACGCCCGGGCCGCCAAATCATATGTTTTGGAAACGGGCTGCTTGCCGACAAATTCCATGATCTTGGCGATACCCGATGGTTCCAGCACCGGACCGACGTCGTTCAAAACAACGCTCAACAACCGTTCGGGATGGCTGGCGGCTAGCGCCATGGCAATCAGCCCCCCACGCGAGGTGCCGATGACATTCACACGGTCCAGACCAAGATGGTCCAGCAGCTCGATCGCGTCTTGAGATTCGCGAAGGACGTTGTAGTTCATAAAGTCCGGGTCATGGTTCGAGCGACCGCGCCCGCGGTAATCCATCGCAATTACCCGCATGTCACCCAGATGCGGCGCGAGGAACGAAAAATCCTTGCTGTTGCGGGTCAACCCGGCAAGGCAAAGCACAGGCGCACCAGAGCCGGTGTCCTCGAAAAAAAGACGCCTGTCATCAGACGAAGTGAAAAATGCCATTAAAGTCCAGCCAGTTGCGGAATCGTCGTTAGGTCGGACAGTACATGCGCAGGCTTCCATGGCAAGCGGTCCATCGGTTCCCCGGCGCGATTGACCCAGGCGGTGACAAAGCCGTACCCGCTGGCCCCGGCCGCGTCCCAGCCATTCGAGCTGACGAATAACACTTCGTTCCGGGCACAACAGAACCGTTCCTGCACAAGGTCATAGACCCGCGAATCCGGCTTGAAGACTCCGACGCTTTCCACGGACAACACGTCGTCCAAAACGTCCCCGATACCCGCTGACTGAACCGCGCCATCAAGCATCGGTGGCGAACCATTTGACAAGATCGCTGTTTGCAACTCACCCGCTTTTAATGCACGCAGCATTTCTGGAACTTCGGGATAGGCCTGCAATTCCCAGTACAGATCCAGAAGCCGTTGCCGCAGTGTTGCGTCGCCGTCCAAGCCGGTCGCCTCAAGCGCCCAGTCGAGGCCATCCTGCGTAACATCCCAGAAATCCGCGTGTGCGTCTGTGACTGCGCGCAGCCAGGTGTATTGCAGCTGTTTCAGGCGCCAATGATTGGCGAGTTCGGGCCACTTATGTTGCAGTTTCTCAAAGCCCGGTTCCCCGGCTGCTTGCCGCGCGGCGGCGGCCACGTCGAACAGCGTTCCATACGCATCGAAAATGCAGGTTGTGATTGGCATCCGGTCCCCTCCTGATCGTCCGGCGCAGGTTTGCACAACAATAACGTGCATGAAAGAGGGTGGGGTTTACAATGTCGTGTTACCTCCTAGGCTTGGCCGCTAAACCCCAAAAGAGGCCGGAGACCAATATGACGGAAATCAAACAAGGCGACACGGTTCGCATCCATTACACAGGAACGCTGTTGGACGGAAACGTCTTTGACAGTTCCGAAGGACGTGACCCGCTGGAATTCGTCGTTGGTACGGGCCAGATTATCCCGGGTTTGGATTCGGCGATGCCGGGTTTGAACATTGGGGACAAAAAGCGGGTCGAGATCACCTGCGTGGACGCCTATGGCCCGATCAATCCCGCGGCGCGCCAGCAGATCCCGCGTGAAGGCATTCCGGACGATATTCCGCTGGATCCTGGCACCCAATTGCAAATGCAAACGCCAGACGGACAGGCGGTTCCGGTGACGGTGGTCGAGGTCGACGAAGCAACCGTCACGCTGGATGCCAACCATCCATTGGCTGGTCAGGATCTGATTTTCGATATCGAGGTCGTTTCGATTAACTGACCAATGAAACGAGTTGGATCAGCCTGTTATGAGACTGATCCAGGCTTTGACGGTTTCCCGCATCTGCGGCTGTGTGAAAAACACAAACAACAATAGGGTGGTCAGGGCCAATAACGCGACTAGTCCGCGCGTGCCCAGGAACCCGGATTTGCGGCGTGACCGGATGCTGCGAGTGTTGCTGGTGAGGATATGTTCGGCTTTGCTCATGCCGATATCCCTGCCCGTGAAAGATGGTCAAATCTTGGCACCGGCAGGGAAAGATCAGGTCACATGTGATCGGGCTGTGGCATGCCCAGAACGTGGAAGCCGCCATCGACGCGAATGATCTCGCCCGAGGTGCATGCGCCCGCATCTGAAGTGAGGTAAACGGCCGTGCCGCCAACAGCCTCGAGCGTTGCGTTCGAGCGCATCGGCGCGTTCTGATCGCAGAATTTGTAAGTCTTGCGGGCACCGCCGATTGCAGCACCTGCCAGCGTCTTCATCGGGCCGGGCGAGATCGCATTGACTCGAATGCCTTCTGGACCCAGATCGTTGGCCAGATAGCGGGTCGCCGATTCCAGTGCGGCTTTGGCCACACCCATGACGTTATAGTTCGGAACAACCTTGTTCGATCCCTGATACGTAAGGGTCAGCAGCGTGCCGCCATTCTCTTGCATCAGCGGATAAGCGCGGCGCGCGACCTCGATGAAGGAATACGCCGACACGTCCAGCGAGTGCTTGAAGTTGGCACGCGTGGTGTTCAGAAAACGTCCCGTCAGTTCGGATTTATCCGAAAAGGCAATCGCATGAACCACGAAGTCGATGGTGGGCCAGCGCGCGCCAAGCTCTTCGAATGCGCGATCCAGTGAGGTGTCATCCGTGACGTCCGCGTCCACCATGAAATCACTGCCCAGGCTTTGGGCCAATGGCTCAAGACGTTTACCGAACGCCTCGCCCTGATATGTGAATGCCAGTTCGGCACCGGCCTCATGCATGGCCTTGGCAATGCCCCACGCAATCGAGCGGTCATTGGCCACGCCCATGATCAGGCCGCGTTTTCCTTTTAGAAGATCCGACATTACATTCACCCGTTATACTTCGACAGGATCATGGACCCGTTGGTGCCGCCAAAGCCGAAGCTGTTGGTCATCACACTGTCCAATCCTGCGTTTTCAACTACTTGAGTTGCAATTTCACCGGGCATTATGCCTTCGGCAAGCGTGTCGACATTGATCGACGGCGTAATAAAATCATTGTCCAGCATCAGCAGGCAGAAGATCGCCTCCAGCGCGCCTGCCGCACCCTGAGCGTGTCCGGTCATCGACTTGGTCGATGAGATCGGGGGCACATTGCCTTCACCAAAGATTCGGCGCACGGCTTCAACTTCGCCAACGTCTCCAACCGGGGTCGAGGTGCCGTGGGCGTTGATGTAGCCGACTTTGCGCCCTTCGGGCATGGTCGACAGAGCTAGACGCATCGCGCGTTCGCCACCTTCACCGGATGGTGCCACCATGTCGTGGCCATCCGACGTGGCCGCATACCCAGTCACTTCGGCATAAATTTTTGCGCCGCGGGCCAGTGCGTGTTCCAGATCCTCAAGAACGACGATCCCGCCGCCGCCGGAGATGACGAATCCGTCGCGATCCTGGTCGAATGCCCGGGATGCTTTTTCCGGAGTGTCGTTGTACTTGGAGGACATGGCACCCATCGCGTCGAACAGGCAGGACAGGGTCCAGTCCAGTTCTTCTCCGCCACCGGCGAACATGACATCCTGTTTGCCCAGCATGATCTGTTCCGCCGCGTTGCCGATGCAATGCAGCGAGGTCGAGCAGGCCGAGGTGATTGAATAATTGATGCCCTTGATCTTGAACGCGGTCGCAAGGTTGGCCGAGATCGTCGAACACATGCATTTCGGCACGGCGAAGGGGCCGATACGCTTGGTCGCGCCGGATTTCAGAACAGTCTGATGCGCCGTCAGCATTGCGCTGGTCGACGGACCGCCGGAACCGGCGACCAAACCGGTGCGCGGGTTCACGACCTGGTCTTCTGTCAGGCCAGCATCGGCGATTGCCTGATTCATGGCGATATGCGCGTATGCTGCACCGGGACCCATGAAGCGAAGGGTACGCTTGTCTACATGCTCAGCCGGATCGATCTTGAGCGTTCCGGCGATCTGACTGCGAAAGCCGTGTTCGACCATCTGCTCGTTGGCCTCGATGCCGGACTTTCCGGCCTTGAGAGAGGCCAATACTTCCTGGGCATTGTTCCCGATGGAGGACACGACCCCCAAACCGGTGACAACTACTCGACGCATGTGCGTGCTCCTTATTTCGGGCCGGTCAGGCTCAGGCTTCGGACAGAACGACTTTCATGTCTTTGACATCGTAAATCATTTCACCATCCGCTTCGACGATACCATCCGCCACACCCATGGTCAGGCGGCGGGTCTGGATCGCTTTTTTGAAGTCGATCTTGTAGGTCAGCATCTTGCGGTCCGGGCGGACCATGCCGGTCAGCTTGACCTCGCCGACGCCTACGGCCATGCCGCGTCCCTGCCAGCCACGCCAGCCCAGGTTGAAACCAGTCAACTGCCATAGGCCGTCCAGTCCCAGACAGCCGGGCATGATGGGGTTGCCGGGGAAGTGGCAATCAAAGAACCACAGGTCAGGGGTGATGTCGAATTCGGCCAGTATGTGGCCTTTGCCATGCGCGCCACCATCGGCCGAGACGTCGGTGATCCGATCCATCATCAGCATCGGAGGTGCAGGCAATTGCGCATTACCGGGGCCGAATAATTCGCCACGGGCGCATTTCAGCAGATCGTCCTTGTCAAAGCTGCTCGGGAATTGGGCCATTCTGCCGCCTCTCCTGCCAGGGGTCCGTTCGTTATATCTGGCCTCGTCTAGCACCCGTATGCAAGGTCCTGCAAGAGCAGCACGTCACATCCTGTTGTGCAGACGGCATTCTTTGCGAATGAATTTCATTTGAAATTACCCGAACACAGCACCTATATATGGTTCAGCAACAATTGGGTTTCGGATTGATGACACCTCAGAGCCAGAACAGAGCCACAGATTGGTTGGTTGACGCGGGGCTGCGCCCAACGCGCCAGCGTGTCGCTTTGGCCGAGCTTTTAGTCGGCGATGGTCGCCATCGGCATGTCACTGCCGAAAGCCTGTTTGAGGCGGCCAAAAAGAATGGGGACGCCGTATCTCTGGCAACGGTCTACAACACGCTGCGCGCGTTTTGTGAGGCCGGGGTTCTGCAGGAGATCACGGTTGATGGCTCGAAAAGCTATTTCGATACCAATACCCACGATCATCCGCATTTTTTCTGGGAAGACGAAAGCCGCCTGAGTGATGCGCCGTCGGATCAATTGGTGATTCAACGCCTGCCCGAAGCGCCCGAGGGCGTTGAAATCGCGTCGGTCGACGTAGTGATCCGTCTGCGGAAAAAGTAACTTAGACTAAAAAATCCATCAGAATCTGTTCCGCCTGTGCAATGTGCGGCTCTGTTGGGCCGGTGCCATGGCGCGCTAGAACCACAGGTTCCGCAGCGATGTCATCCAGGATTCGGCGACTGACCAGGGGCATTCCGTCATAGCTGACGTCCGAGGGCGGGGTGGCATAGCTGATCGCGACCCCCTCGTGATGAGCGGCAAGACTGCGCTGGATTTCCAGCGTTGCCGCCCGGTGTGCCACTGAAGGCCGCAATCCGATCTGCCGAAACAGTCCAAGCACGTGCTGTGATGAGAGGCCTTCGTTTGACAGGATCAGCGGATGGGCGGCCAGCTCGCTCAGCGAAACAGACGGCGCTTGCGCCAATGGGTGATCCGGGGCCATGATGGCATTTGGCCTGCTGGGGAAAAGGGTCTGCTGTCGAAATCCGGTATCCATGCTCAAGCCGTATGTCAGCGCCAAATCTATGGCCCCGTCGATCAGGCCGGTTATCAGCCCTTCGAACCCGTCCACTTTGTACGAAATGGTCAAATCCGGCAGTGCCGCACGCAGAGGGTGCAGCGCCTTGGCCAGCAAAAACGGGGCCAAATCCACGAAACACCCCAATCGCAACTGTGCCCTGGTTGCGCTGACCTGATCCGCTTTCTCAAGCCGGGCCGCATTGGTCAGCAAGTTTTCCGCGTCTTCGATAAATCTGCGTCCTTGCGGGGTCAGCGCCAGCGCGGCCCCGCGTTTTCGCGAAAATAACGGATGGCCAAGATGCGATTCGACGCGCGTCAGAGCGGTGGACAGCGCAGGTTGTGAGACATTCAGCTGTTGCGCCGCGGCAGACAAGCTGCCGAAGCGGCCGATAGCACAGACATATTCGTATTGGCGAAGTGAAATATATAACATGAAATTAAACCTATCTTAGAAAGATATTATTTGAACAGAGGGGTCATCCATGTGCAGATCGTCCTACCACCGACACGGAGACAGACATGACGCACCCCTTGGTTACTCACGAAATGATCGACACCTATCAACGGGACGGCGTTGTCCTGATCAAAGGGCTATTTGCCGATCACGTTGAGGCCCTGCGCGAAGGGGTGGCAGCGAATATGGCGGATCCCGGGCCGTATGCTTCCGAGAACAAGAAAGAAGGCCAGACGGGTCGGTTTTTCGACGATTATTGCAACTGGTCGCGCATTGAACAATTTCAGACGGTCATTCACGAATCCCCGGCGGCAGAAGTCGCGGCAGATTTGATGCAGTCGGATACAGTGCAGATGTTCCACGACCACGTTTTGGTCAAAGAGCCCGGAACCTCGATGGCGACGCCGTGGCATCAGGATGGGCCCTATTACTTTGTTGAAGGGCAGCAAACGATCAGCTTTTGGTCGCCGCTTGATCCGGTCACGCAAGCCACACTGCGCTGTGTGGCAGGCTCGCACCGGTGGGAGAAAGAGGTCTTGCCGACCCGCTGGGTTTCGGAAGACGGGTTCTTTCCCGACGAAGGCCAGTACATCCCGGCCCCGGACCCGGATGCCGAAGGGATGCGGGTTGTCGAGTTCGAGATGGAGCCGGGCGACGCGGTTGCTTTCAACTATCGCACGCTTCACGGCGCGCGAGGAAATCAATCCGACAGCCGCCGCCGCGCATTTTCACTGCGTTTGGTTGGTGACGATGCGCGATATGTCGAGCGGCCAGGCCGGACATCGCCGCCGTTTCCGGGGCATGACATGATTCCAGGCCAGCGCTTGCGCGAGGATTGGTTTCCGATGTTGCTGCGGCGGTGATCAGACACCGAAGAGGTCAAAGGGGCGGGTCAGAACCACTGGCCCGTTTCGATCAACCCCATCTCAAGCAACTGGTTTGACGACCATTCGAACGGGATCGAATTGCGCCAGCGGAATGTTGGAATGTCGAAGGTAGATCCTGCGTTGGTTTTCAAGGCTTTGGCTGCCCGGAACGAGCACACCGCAGCAGTCAAATTGTGGTGCCACGGGCAAGAATACGTATTGTATTCTTCGTCGTTAAACGTGTGATCCGGCCGCAATAACAATCCACTTTTGGATTTGAACAGGGCGATCCGGTCAATTCGGCGGTTTTGTGCGGGAACGTGTTCTTCGAACCGCCATCGTAAACCACCAGACATATCCAGCTGGCGCTCCTTCGGGTGCTTCATTGAATCCAGACGCGCCTGGGCAAAATACCCTGTGCGATCCATCATCGCGCGTTGAGGTGCGACGCCATTCGGGAATTCGTTCAGATCCTCGGCATACAGATCGACAACATGGCTCAGCATCGAGTCGCGGCGCTCTTCAGTGTGAAACGCCAGCATCTCTCCGATTGAACGCGTCTCGCAAAAGGGAAAGAAGAGGTACTCGGCGTTAAAGCAGTAATACATCCACAAACCTGGTGCCGCCTGAATGATCTTGTTGATCGTCTCAAACACGATGGTGCGGGGAACGCAGCTGAGAGTGACGCGGTGAACTTGATCCCCAAGTTCGGGGTCCAGCACAAATTCCTGCGGCATGAATACGATCAAAGACTCAAAGCCCAGATTCAGATGGTGACGGATGGTGCTATCAATTTCGACGTCATCTTCGACGAAAACCAACGCGAGGGGTCCCTTTGCCAAAGCGGCCTTGCCCGTTTGCAAAAAAGAGTCGAGAGATTCGTATTGCATTGCCTGTCCGCTGCCGCCTTGCTGGAGTTTCGGGTCAAAATCAGGTAATCGCGTCGCCATTGCAAGCGGCGTTCGTTGGGTATAGACGACGCCGATCCCGCGAATGCAAAGGCCGTTTTCATGTCAGAACCCAAAAAGCTGTACATCAAGACCTATGGTTGCCAGATGAACGTATACGACAGCGAGCGTATGGCGGAAACGCTGGGCGGTCAGGGTTACGTGGAAACCAAAAGCCCCGATGATGCGGATATGATCCTGCTGAACACCTGCCATATTCGGGAAAAAGCCGCGGAAAAAATCTATTCCGAGCTTGGCCGGTTCAAAGGTTTGAAGACTGAAAAGCCCGACCTCAAGATCGGTGTTGCGGGATGTGTTGCGCAGGCGGAAGGCGAAGAGATCATGCGTCGTCAGCCGATGGTCGACCTTGTTGTTGGCCCGCAAAGCTATCACCGCCTGCCCGAGATGGAGGCGAAGACGCGCACCGGTGCCAAGGCACTGGACACGGATTTCCCCGAAGAGGACAAGTTTGAGAAACTCAAAGGCCGACCAAAGGCCAAACGTGGTCCGACTGCGTTTCTGACGGTGCAAGAGGGCTGCGACAAGTTCTGTGCCTTCTGCGTGGTGCCGTATACGCGCGGTGCCGAAGTCAGCCGTCCCGCCGATCGTATCCTGCGCGAGGCGAACGATCTGGTCGAACGCGGGGTGCGCGAAATCACTCTGCTGGGGCAGAACGTCAACGCCTATCACGGCGCTGGTCCTAATGGTGACATGACGCTGGCCGGTCTGATCTGGGAGCTGAACAAGGTCGACGGGCTGGAGCGGATCCGGTTCACCACCTCACATCCCAACGACATGGCCGATGACCTGATCGAGGCGCACGGGACGTGCGACAAGCTGATGCCTTATCTGCATCTGCCGGTTCAGTCGGGTTCGGATCGTATCCTCAAGCGAATGAACCGCAGCCACACAGCCGAGAGCTATCTACGCCTGATCGAGCGTATACGCGCCGCGCGTCCGGATATCGTGATGTCCGGCGACTTCATCGTCGGCTTCCCTGAAGAGACCGAAGAGGATTTTCAGGCCACCATGGATTTGGTGGAAGAGGTCAAATACGGATATGCGTATTCGTTCAAATATTCGACCCGCCCCGGAACACCGGCGGCTGAGCGGTCTCAGGTTGATCCCAAGGCTGCAGACGATCGTCTGCAGCGGCTTCAGGGGTTGATTACCCGTCACCAGCGCGAGATTCAGGACGCGATGGTTGGCCGGGACGTGAAAGTGCTGTTTGAAAAACCGGGTCGTTTGCCAGGTCAGATGGTCGGAAAGTCCGAGTATCTTCATTCGGTTCACGTGTCTGACGCTGATGTTGCGGTGGGCGAATTGCGCGATGTCCGGATCATGTCATCGGGCGCAAATTCATTGGCGGGTGCGTTGCGCTAACGCGTCCGTTATTTGGATTTTGGAAACCATACGGATTTGTTAATTCCAAATTTACCCTTGATTTATTACTCGGAATTATGTTCCGAGAAAAATCAGGTTGCTTAGAGGTCGAGTGTTTTGTGCCTTTGGGAGACCTCATCTCTTGCCGACGGGATGGGCAGGTCGGTGAATGGAAAGGGTACGAGTGAAGACTTTGAAACGTTTTTCTGGGCGGCTGTTGAAATCCGCCCTTACCACCGCGATCGCTGTTTCGGTGCTTCCCGGTGTGACCGCTGCAGGCAATCTGGATCAAGGTCTCTCTGACCCTCCTGTCGTCAACCCAAAACGGTTCGGCAGTGACGTCAGCGCCTTTTATCTGGGTGCTACGGGCGCGTACGCTTTTGGGGGCGACGATCGATTTGGACTGACTGGACCCGGCGGAACCTCGGAAGTAGGCGACCTGGACCTGAGCGGTTCGTTGGGTGGCGTGCGTGCCGGGTGGCGCGGCGTTTTGCCTGCGCGCGGCGGGCGCGACTATGTTTACGGGTTTGAGCTTGGGTACGAGTTCGGCTCGCTTAGCGATGACGCCTCCAACCAGATCAACGGCCAGACGGTCACGGGCGGGTCCGAAATATCGGACGTGTTCTCGATTCGGCTGCGCAATGGCCTGACCAATAAAAGCGGTACAGTGTTGTATTTTGTGTCGGCTGGATATGTGAATGGCGACATCAACACAACAAGCAGACAGGCCGTCCAGGGGGGCTCTCAATTCTTCGAAAGTGGCGGCCGACGCAGCGGCTTTACCGCCAGTATCGGAGCCGAACATAACCTGACCGAACACTGGTCGATCACGGGGGAGTTCGAATACGTTCAGTTCAGCGCTGAAAACGTGGATTTCGGCAATGGAACGTCGACCAGATCGACACCGAAATATCGCGGTCTGAAGCTGGGTTTGAACTATCGGTTCTGACACGCCGACTAAAACAGCGGCGCCAACAGGTACCGCGCACGGGCCGGGCGCATTGGCGGTTTTGCCATTTGGGCGGAAAAAATGAAACTGTGGCTTGCGCCCACCAAGACTTCCTGTCTACGCTCAAGGTGAAACGCCAAGACAGGAGAGCGGATTGGCCATCGGTGCCCTAAACCCACCGCAAGATGAAATGCCTCAGCGCGAAGCGTTTGTTGAGTTTCCAGACAACCGATTATTAATTGACCTGTGCGGGGAATATGACCGCAATCTGACAGATATTGAGCAAAAGCTCTCAGTTCAGATCGTGCGCCGCGGGAATCAGCTGGCCGTGATGGGTGACGAAGACGCCCAGAAGCAGGCCATCGAGGTTTTGCAGGCGCTGTACACACGCCTGGAAGGCGGACGTGACGTCGAAGCGGCCGATGTGGACCGCGAGCTGCGGATGGGGGGCTCGGAGACGGGAACTGGCAGCCGCGACGGTGATCAGCTTGAGATGTTCAGAGGTGGCACGGTCGAAATCAAGACGCGCAAGAAACTGGTCGAGCCGCGCACGGATGCGCAAAAGGCTTATGTCCAGTCGCTGTTCCAGAACGAACTGGCCTTTGGAATTGGCCCTGCCGGTACAGGTAAGACCTATCTTGCCGTGGCCGCTGGCGTGTCGATGTTTATCGGCGGCCATGTAGATCGGATCATTCTTAGCCGCCCTGCAGTCGAAGCTGGCGAAAAGCTGGGCTATCTGCCCGGCGACATGAAAGACAAAGTCGATCCTTACATGCAGCCGCTTTATGACGCATTGAATGACTTTCTTCCCGGAAAGCAGCTGGCCAAGCTGATCGAAGAAAAGCGAATCGAAATCGCGCCGCTGGCCTTCATGCGGGGACGTACGCTGGCGAATGCGTTTGTTGTGCTGGACGAAGCTCAGAACGCCACGACCATGCAGATGAAAATGTTCCTGACGCGTCTGGGTGAAGGTAGCCGAATGGTGATCACTGGTGACCGCTCGCAGGTTGACCTGCCGCGCGGTGTTCAGTCAGGGTTGGCCGATGCCGAGCGTTTGTTGAATACGATACCAAACATCAGCTTCAACTACTTCACGTCCAAGGATGTTGTGCGCCACCCGCTTGTGGCCGCCATTATCGAAGCGTATGAGGCCGACTCGGGCCGGGAGAAAGCATAGTCGTCCCGGTTGCGGCCACAGGGCTTTGGACACGGTGAGATGAACCTGGAAGTGACGATCGAAGATGCGCGCTGGCAACAGCTTGAACCGTTGGCCGCGCGCGCGATAAAAGCTGTTTTGGACTTTTGCGATCTGGACGCCGAGCTGTGCGAAGTCAGCCTGCTGGCCTGCGATGATGCGCGAATTGCTGATCTGAACGCGGAATTTAGGGAAAAGCCCACTCCGACCAATGTGCTGAGTTGGCCTGCCGAAGATCTGGCCGCTGATGAAGCGGGGCAGAGACCTGCCCGACCCACGCCAGACTTTACGGGCGAAATCGCGCTGGGCGACATTGCGATATCTTTCGATACTTGCGCCCGCGAAGCAGCCGACGCCAGCAAAACTATGGACGATCACGTCACGCATCTGATCATTCACGGAGTGTTGCACTTGCTGGGTTATGATCACATTCGTGACCCCGACGCCACTTTGATGGAAGGGGTCGAGGTCAAGATACTTGGCAAAATGGGTATAAATGACCCATATAGTATGTAATAGGGGCCGCATTGGCCGATCATTTGGAACAGGATTATGGGCGATACAGACGGCAGTTCTATGGCGGCGCAGAGCGCGCATCCGAAGGACAGCGGTGAAAATGCCAGCGAAAAAACTGGCTTCTTTTCTCGAATAGTGGACGCGTTCTCGCCGCAGAGCGACGAAGAGGTCAGCGCGACCAATGGACATGAGGTCGACATGGTTCAGCCTCGCGGCATGATCAATCTGCGGCGAATGCGGGTCGAAGATGTGGCTATTCCTACGGCGGAAATCGTGTCTGTGCCCTCGACAATCAGCAAGGATGAGCTGGCCCAGGTTTTCCGGGACAGCGGCCTGTCCCGTATTCCCGTCTATGAGGGAACGCTTGATACGCCTTTGGGGTTTGTGCACCTCAAGGATTTTGCGCTTACGCACGGATTTAATGGCACGGGTTCAGAGTTTGATCTGGTCTCGATGCTGCGCACTTTGTTGTTTGTGCCGCCGTCGATGCCTATTGGCGTATTGTTGACGAAGATGCAGACCGAACGCCGCCATATGGCGCTGGTGATTGACGAATACGGCGGTGTTGATGGTCTGGTGTCGATCGAGGATCTGATCGAACAGGTGGTTGGTGAGATCGCCGATGAGCACGATGCCGACGAAGGTCAGCTTTGGATTCAGGACAAGCCCGGTTGCTATGTTGTGCAGGCGCGCGTTCCGCTAGAAGATTTCGAGGCCGAGATCGGGCGTTCTCTGACAAGTCACGAAGACGTGGACGAGGAAGAAATCGACACGTTGGGCGGATTGGTCTTCATGCTGTCTGGTCGCGTCCCCGCACGAGGCGAGGTCGTGTTGCATCCCGAAGGTCCCGAGTTCGAGGTGATCGACGCCGACCCGCGCCGGATCAAACGTCTGCGTGTCATGTTGCCGGATCGCGTTGAATGAACCCTGCACAGGGCTGGCCGTTTTGGCTTCGGTTAATATCCGCAGCTCTGCTGGGCGCGATCGCGGCGTTTGGGCTTGCTCCGTTCGGCATTTGGCCGGCAACAGTGATCGCATTGGTCCTGCTGTCGCCTCTGTTTCTAACGATTGAGACGCGGGTGAAGGCGGCCTGGTTGGGCTGGGCCTTTGCGACCGGGTATTTCGCACATGCGCTCAGTTGGATTGTCGAACCGTTCCTCGTTGATGTCCAGCGTCACGGATGGATGGCGCCTTTTGCCCTGACATTCATGGCAGGCGGCCTCGCTCTGTTTTGGGCGCTTGCCTTTTGGCTGGTGCGGCGTCCCGACAGCGATGGCGTATCACAGGCCGTGTTTCTGGCGATTTCAATCTCACTGCTGGAATTTGCCCGAGGGTATGTCCTGACGGGGTTTCCCTGGGCGGGGCTGGCGCAGGTCTGGGTGAATACACAGGTCGCGCAGCTATTGTCTCTGTTCGGGCCATATGGGCTGGGCGCGGTGACTTTGCTGGCGACTTTGCCGCTCGGGGCCGCGCTGTCGCGGCGCGATGGCTATGTGGTTCCGTCAGTCCTGACCGTTGGAACCGCGTGTTTCGCATTGATTTATGCCATGTCGCGCCCGGTTGTTACGGACACTGACAATGCTGTTCGCCTCATTCAACCAAATGCGCCCCAGCATCAGAAATGGGATCCGGATTACGCCCCGCTGTTTTTTGCCCGTCAACTAGAGTTCACAGCGGCGGCCCTGCGACCGGATTTGATTGTCTGGCCGGAAACCTCGGTTCCTGCATGGCTGGGAAGCGCGCAGCCTTATCTGACCGCAATCGCCGACGCCGCGCAGGGGACGCCCGTATTTCTGGGAATTCAGAGAGGAGACGGCCCGCGCATCTACAATTCGATGATCTATCTGGATGAAGATGGCCGGCAGCAGGGGCTTTATGACAAGCATCATCTGGCACCCTTTGGCGAATATGTGCCATTTGGCGACATGTTGGCCCAGTTCGGAGTTTACGGAATGGCTGCCACTACTGGCAATGGCTTTAGTGCCGGACCGGGTGCTTCGCTGATGGACGCTGGCAAGCTTGGGAAAGCCCTGCCACTTATCTGCTATGAGGCAGTCTTTACTCAGGACGTCTTGTCTGCACCGGGTCGTGCCGATTTTTTGCTGCAGATCACCAATGATGCATGGTTCGGAACGCGCTCGGGGCCGTATCAGCATCTGGCACAAGCTCAGATGCGCGCCATCGAGCAAGGGTTGCCGATGATGCGGTCGGCCAATACCGGAGTGTCAGCGATGATTGACCCGCTGGGTCGTATTACCAGGGCCTTACCTCTGGGGCAGGCCGGTTTTCTCGATGCGACATTGCCCAAGGCGCTGGCCCCGACTGTGTACGCCCGGTTGGGTGATGCACCGGTATTTGTCGCGCTGTTGGCGTTTTTCGCGCTGTTTTGGCGCAACGCCAGAGAACAGCAATAGTATTTGCGGATTGACGCTGTGTTTCTTGATGCGTATCCCGTTGCATGCTCATTACAACGGCTTCCTGACGTGATGGGATAATCTTAATGGAGCACTTTCATGTCCCGACAGAACTACACATTTACTTCGGAGTCTGTTTCCGAAGGGCACCCGGACAAGGTTTGCGACCGGATTTCCGATGCCGTACTTGACGCATTTCTGAATGAAGAACCCGAAGCGCGCGTGGCGTGCGAAACCTTTGCTACGACCGACCGGGTCGTCATCGGTGGCGAAGTTGGTCTGTCTGATCAGGAAAAGCTGCACGATTACATGGGCCGCATCGACGAGATTGCGCGCGCCTGTATCAAAGACATCGGATACGAGCAGGACAAATTTCACCACGAAACCGTCGAGGTGACGAACCTGCTGCACGAACAGTCCGCGCACATCGCCCAAGGTGTGGATGCAGCGGCAGACAAGGACGAAGGTGCCGGTGACCAGGGCATCATGTTCGGTTATGCGACCACTGAAACGCCTGCGCTGATGCCGGCCCCAATTCAGTATTCGCACGCGATCCTGCGCCGTCTTGCCGAAGTGCGCAAGAATGGCAGCGAGCCCGCATTGGGCCCTGATGCCAAGTCGCAATTGTCGGTCATTTACCGTGACGGCAAACCTGTGGGTGTCAGCTCGATCGTGTTGTCGACACAGCACCTGGACGAAGCGCTGACTTCGGCCGACATTCGCGCGATTGTAGAGCCCTATATCCGTGAAACCCTGCCTGAAGGTTGGTTGAGCAACGATACCGAGTGGCACGTGAATCCCACGGGCAAATTCGTGATCGGTGGCCCGGATGGTGACGCAGGTCTGACTGGGCGCAAAATCATCGTAGACACCTATGGTGGCGCAGCGCCGCACGGCGGTGGCGCGTTCTCGGGCAAGGATCCGACCAAGGTGGACCGTTCGGCTGCGTATGCCGCGCGTTATCTGGCCAAGAACGTTGTGGCTGCCGGAATGGCAGAACGCTGCACGATCCAACTAAGCTATGCGATCGGCGTTTCCAAGCCGCTGTCGATCTACGCCGACACTCACGGCACTGGTGAAATCCCGGACGCAGAAATCGAAAAGGCTGTCGGTCAGGTCATGGATCTGACCCCGCGCGGCATCCGGCAGCACCTGCAGATGAACAAACCTATCTATCAGCGCACGGCGGCTTACGGCCACTTTGGCCGCGAACCCGAGGCGGATGGCGGTTTTAGCTGGGAACGGACCGATCTGGCCGATGCGCTGAAAGCGGCCGTCTGATCCGAATTATCAAAGCGCGCCGACATCGGCGCGCTTTTTTTTGTTGGCCGGTGATTACTACGCCCCTCTTGAACCAACCTCGGTGTCGCAGTATGGCCACCGCCATGAGCACCCAGACCCCACAACGCCCGCGCAGAAACTTCTATGGCCGCTTCAAAGGGAAAACCCTGAAGCCCAGCCAAAAGACGTATCTGAACGAAGACCTTGATGCACTGTCACCGGGTGCGGTGGATTGGGAAACCAATCCCGAACGCCATCCGCTGGATCTGAACGCTCTGTTCGATGGCAGGGACGTCTGGCTTGAGGTCGGCTTTGGTGGGGGTGAGCATCTTGTGCACCAGGCTGCCAGCAACCCCGATACCGGCATTATTGGGGCCGAACCGTATATCAACGGAGTCGCTATGCTGTTGGGTAAGATTCGTCAGGCCGGGGTCGAAAATCTGGCGGTGCATCCAGGCGATGTGCGCGATCTGTTCGATGTTCTGCCCGAGGCCAGCATCTCACGCGCTTTTTTACTTTATCCCGACCCTTGGCCCAAAACGCGGCACCACCGTCGCCGTTTCGTGACGCAGGAACATCTGGAGCCTTTGGCCCGCGCCCTGAAGCCGGGGTCTATTTTCCGCGTTGCTACCGACATTCCCGACTATGTGCGCCAGACGTTGGAAGAGGTGCCACGCGCCGGGTTCGAATGGCTGGCCGAGCGCCCTGCCGACTGGCGCGAGCCGTGGGATGACTGGATTTCCACCCGCTATGAACAAAAAGCCCTGCGTGAAGGCCGTACGCCACACTACCTGACCTTCCGCCGCAAAGACTGATTGCGGCTGGACCAACCGGCCCCAATTCGCTAATCCGCCTTGAACTGATAGCGAAAACAGGAGCCCCCATGTCCGGACACGGCACGCCCATCCCGATGACCTCGCATCCTTGCGGCCCGCTGACCGGAACGGCAGAGGTGCCCGGTGACAAGTCAATCTCGCATCGGTCGTTGATTCTGGGCGCGATGGCCGTGGGCGAGACCCGGATCTCGGGCCTGTTGGAAGGCGAAGATGTTCTGGACACCGCCAAGGCCATGCGCGCCTTCGGGGCCGAGGTCACCGATCATGGTGGCGGCGAATGGACCGTGCATGGTGTAGGTGTCGGTGGCTTTGCCGAACCCGATCAGGTGATCGATTGCGGCAACTCGGGCACCGGCGTGCGCTTGATTATGGGCGCGATGGCGACCTGTCCGATTTCGGCGACTTTTACAGGCGACGCGAGCCTGAACAAACGCCCCATGGCGCGGGTCACAGATCCGCTGGCGCTGTTTGGAACGCAATCGGTGGGCCGTTCAGGGGGACGCTTGCCGATGACTATCGTTGGCGCGGCTGACTCCACGCCGGTGCGCTACGAGGTACCCGTACCTTCCGCCCAGGTAAAATCTGCGGTACTGCTGGCTGGCCTCAATGCCCCCGGCAAAACCGTTGTGATCGAGAAAGAGGCCACACGTGACCATTCCGAGCGTATGCTGGCGGGCTTTGGCGCGGAAATCACCGTTGAGGACACTGATGAAGGCCGAGTTATCACCCTGACCGGTCGCCCCGAGTTGAAACCGCAGGTCATCGCCGTTCCGCGCGATCCGTCCAGCGCGGCCTTTCCGGTCTGCGCTGCGCTACTCACGCCGGGGTCGGACGTTCTGGTGCCGGGCATCGGCCTGAACCCTACCCGAGCAGGGTTGTTCACCACGCTGCGCGAGATGGGTGCAGACCTGACCTATGAGAATGAGCGCGAAGAAGGCGGCGAACCTGTCGCCGATCTGCGCGCAAAGTACTCGCCGAATATGAAGGGGATCGATGTTCCACCGGAACGCGCAGCCTCGATGATAGATGAATACCCGGTTTTGTCCGTAGTTGCGGCAAATGCCACCGGCGTCACGATGATGGGCGGTGTAAAAGAGCTGCGCGTGAAGGAAAGCGACCGGATCGACGCAATGGCCCGGGGCCTGCGTGCCAATGGTGTAACCATCGAAGAAGGTGATGAATGGTGGTCGGTTGAGGGGCTGGGCATCGGCAACGTCCCCGGTGGCGGCACCTGCGAAAGCTTTCTGGACCACCGGATCGCCATGTCGTTCATGATTTTGGGGATGGGGGCCAAAAAGGGTGTAACCGTCGACGACGCGGGCCCGATCGCGACGTCGTTCCCGATTTTTGAACCTTTGATGGCCAAGTTGGGTGCGAAACTGCAACGAAATAATCGGTAGGTTTGATGTCGGATTCACAATTCACTATCGCCATTGATGGACCAGCTGCGGCAGGGAAGGGCACGATCTCAAAGGCGGTTGCGGCGCAATTTGGGTTCGCGCATCTGGACACCGGGCTTTTGTACCGCGCGGTCGGCAGGCGGACTTTGCAGGGACTGGGGCCGATTGCGGCAGCACAAGCTCTGACCCCCGAAGAGTTGGAGCAGGGCGATTTGCGCACGGCCGAGATCGCGCGGGCGGCCTCAAAAGTAGCTGTAATCCCCGAGGTTCGGGCCGCGTTGGTTGACTTCCAGCGTGCTTTTGCACGCCGCAGTGGGGGCGCTGTGCTGGACGGTCGCGACATCGGTACGGTAATTTGTCCCGAGGCCGAGGTGAAACTGTTCGTCACCGCCAGCCCCGAAGTTCGGGCTGAGCGTCGGTTTCTTGAGCTCACCGCGAAGGGCAATGATATCTCTCAGGAACAGGTGCTGTCGGACGTAAAAGAGCGCGACGCGCGGGATACGGAACGCAGCACCGCGCCCATGAAGCCAGCAGAGGATGCAGTCCTGCTGGACACGTCAGATCTGAGCATCGAAGCCGCCTTAGCAAAGGCTGTCGAGGTCATCGAGAAGGCAAGGCCCGCAAAATCGTAACTTCGCGGGCCTTTGGCTGTTAGATTACAGCTCTCCGACCGCGATGCTTTTGATCTTGGACCACTGATTGTCAGCGGTTTCAGATGTGGCAGAGACATCTTCAAGGAACGCCGCGCGGGTATCTGCGTTCAGGAACAGATACAGCTTTCCGTCAGCCACCAGGTATTGATCCGGATCGCCGTCGAATTTTTTGCCGACAGAAACGCCGAACGAACAGAACCCGCCATGTTGTGGCAGGTAGGCCGCCGGGTTGGCCTCGAACGCTTCGCGGTTGGCGGCGCTGGTGAAGTAATAAGATGCGCCGTCGTAAGTGGCCGAGTGTGTGGCAAAGCCATCGACCGGGTTGCCGTCGTTAACGAGTGTCACCAGATCGACCCCATGCGCGGCAAGCGGCGCACCGGCGGCAGAAATACCGTTTGATACGTTGATTTCATCCGCAGCAAAGGCCGGGGCCGCGATCAGGGGCAATGTGGCGATCAGGGTGGTAAGAACGATAGATTTCATTTGTGTTTCCTTTCCGGTTCAGAGTCCGGCCAGCAGGTCTGCCAGCCGCTGAACCAAAGCTAGGAACTCGGTTCTGAACGAGCTATCGCAGAAAGCCCCGAGTATCTTGCAGATCGTTCAAAGCTGTCAGTGCCTTCGAAATACTGTTCACCAAGCTTTGTTTGGTCAGGTCTGCGCCCCGACCCTATTGTCGGTCTATAGCCTGCAGGAGCGATGCCATGATCCGACTAGCCTTTTTGATGTTTTTCCTTGCCGGAGGTGCGTTGGCTCAAGAGACGGCTGAGCCGGAACCCCCAATGACGTATGAGCGGTTGGGAAAGATCATCTTTGCGCTCGATCCTGACGCGAAACCGTTTGGACCGGGGTTTGAGCTGAAGGTTGGGGACGTAACGGTGCTGGTCGTTACGGATATCAATGCAGACCGGATGCGGGCCATGGTCGCGATTGGTAGCGCCGAAGATTTGTCGCCCGCTGACCTTGAACGCGTGATGCAGGCGAATTTTGACAGTACGCTGGACGCGCGTTACGCGATTGCGAATGATATTTTGTGGGCTGCGTACATCCATCCGCTATCCCGGCTGGACAAGAACCAGCTGATCTCGGGGCTGGCCCAGACAGTGAACATCGCCAAGACCTATGGCACCTTGTACACCGGCGGCGCGGCGGAGTTTGGAGGGGGCGACAGCCAGGATCTGCAGCGCGATCTGATCGAAGAACTTCTGAAAAAAGGCGAGGAAATCTGACACGCGCCCGGGAATTGCGTTTGCTCTGATTTCAAGTTGCCTCGCAGAAGCTTCGGTGCATTGGCGGCCCGGTTTGCCTTGAACGCTTTGCGGTTAAGTGTACTGCCCGGGGCAGGGTGCCGTGACCGAGCGTCGCTTTGCCGAAAGAAGAAAAGTACATTGAGGTCAGGGCGCGCTAGACCCTAGCTGGACGCAGGAAACCTGCTATGCTTTGCCCATGCCAGAAGGGAAGGCTGCCATACAATCCTCAAAAACAAAAAGGGGAAGCAGCCAAGAAATCCCTCAAGCGAACAGGGATAGAACAATATGAATAATCGTTTGCGTAAGATCACTATCGTGGGTGGTGGCACGGCGGGTTGGATGACCGCGCTGATACTGGACATGGTGTTTTCACGCACCTCGGCCCCTAAGGATCGCCCGCGCATCTGCCTGATCGAAAGCCCCAATATCGCCACCGTTGGCGTTGGTGAGGCCACGGTACCGCGCATGCCGGTCACTCTGCGTCAGGCGGGCATTTCCGAGCGGGATTTTTTCCGCGAGACAAATGCGTCGTTCAAGCTGGGTGTGAAGTTCTGCAATTGGAACAAGGACGCAAAGGGCAATCGCATCGATTATGTGAACCCTTTTGCCCACGGTCAGTTGTTGGAAGGATTGGAAGCCGCCGAATATTTCTTGCGCTTTGGCAACGGCGATAGGGACTTTACGCAATCCATCTCGCCGCATGACGATCTGGCCCGCCTGTGCAAGGGGGGGCGACCGCTGGGTCAGCCCGAGTTCGAGCAACGGTTTGGCTATGCTTATCATCTGGACGCTGTGAAATTTGCGGGCATGCTGACCAAGGTCTGCACCAAGCGCGGGGTGGAGCACATTCAGGATGAGGTGCAGGCGGTTGAGCTGGATGAACAGGGCAATGTCAGCCATCTGATGTTAGAGCGTAAGGGCCGCCACGACATCGAGATGGTCATAGATTGCACCGGGTTCCGCGGCTTGATCATCAACAAGGCTCTGGGTGAGCCGTTTATGGATTACTCGGCATACCTGCCCAACGACCGCGCCATGGCGTTACAAATCGAACATCCCGACCCAGAGAAAATCGAAAGCGTCACCCGGTCTACCGCGCTGGGTGCCGGTTGGACATGGCGGGTGCCGCTCTACAACCGTGTGGGCACGGGCTATGTGTATTCATCGGCGCATCGCACGGATGATCAGGCGGCCGATGAATATCTTGAATGGCTAGGCGACAGCGGAAAAGGTTTGACACCGCGTGTGATTCCAATGCGCATCGGGCGCGTGCGCAATGCCTGGGTCAAGAACTGTCTGGCAATCGGTTTGTCCGGCGGGTTCATTGAACCGTTGGAAAGTACCGCGATCCATATGGTTGATCATGCAGTGCGCTGGTTCGCAGAACACCTGCCTACACGCGATATCGAACCATCGCTGCGGGCCAGATATAACCGGCAAATGAACAAGATGTATGACGAGGTCCTGGATTTCATCTGTCTGCACTATCGCCTGGGCAACCGCACGGATGATCAATATTGGATCGATGCGCGCACAGAGATGAAGATACCGGATCGTTTGGCCGAAAACCTGGAATTGTGGCAGCACCGCCTGCCCATGGAACACGATATCGAATTCGCCACACTGTTTAATTTCCGCGTTTATCAGACGGTTCTTTTGGGCAAGCAGGTCTATGACACCGGCTATGGGACCGGCATCCGTGATCGTCTGCGACCGTTGAAGAAACCGATTTGGTTCCAGTGGTGGAAGGGCGCGAAGGTGGATCTTGCGCAGATCCTCAAGGCGATGCCGGATCACAAAACACTGCTGCGCGATATCCGAGGAGAGCTGGAGCAACCCCCAGCCTTCGGTAAGTCGGCAGCGATGCAGCCGACCGTCGCGATGCCGGGCGAACAACTTGCACCCGTGGCAATCCAGAACATGCCGAACCTTGCCGAAATCCAAAGTGGCAGGAAAGATCTGCAATTGTTCTAGACGTACCGGACGCTCCGCGCAGCATTGCAGTGATGGCAGCATTGAACTGCGCTGCGCGGACCAAGGGCCTACTAGAGAAATGTAAAATGCCTGCGCTAAAGCGCGGGTCCTTCACGCAGCTTTTCCTGCTCGGACGGGGTGGGCGTGTGATTGAAGACAAAGGCCGTGCGGCAGGCTTCTTCTCCGCCCAGGTCTTCGATTTTCTTTCGCTGGTCGGCAAAGGCGCGGGCGTTGACCTCTTCGGGGTCACAAATTTCGCGCAGACGGCTTTCCCCTTCGACCAGCGCAGTCCGAACCTGCGGGTCATTTACCCGATCCAGCGCGCGGTTGGTCTGTTCTTGAGGATCGGTTGACAGGTCGAACAATTGCGGGGGCTGACCGACATAGTAGACGTATTTCCACTTGCCCCATCGCACCATGAAACTGCCGGTTTTTGACCCACCATCGTGGTATTCGCTGAAACCGGTCCGTTCAAGGTCGTCCGGCGCATTGGCCAACCCGATCAGAGACAAGCCGGGCTGACCAGCGTTGCCGTCGTCGTCTTCGACGCCGCAGACGTCCCGGGCGGTTGCAGCGATATCGGTCAGGTTGGTACATGTGGTAATACGTCGCCCCGACGGGATACCCGGGCCGGCCGCGATCATCGGAATTCCTGCACTGGCCTCATACATTACCTGTTTGGTCCAAAACCCCTGATCCCCCATCATGTCACCGTGGTCGGATACATAGATCACGACCGTATTTTCAGCATGACCACTGTCGGACAAGGCTTTCAGGATGCGCCCCACGCAATCATCCATCAGTGAGGTCAGACCATAGTAAGCCGCCTTGGCTTCGCGCATTCTCTGTTCGTCAAAATAGTCATCGTAGTTGAAGAACGCAGCGATGTTGCGCAGCTCTTCATGATCCGGCAGCCCTTTGCCATACCCGACCGGCAAATCCATCTGAGCTGGGTCGTAAAGGGCGTACCATTCCTTGGGACAGGTCAGGGGATAATGCGGACTGACCAGCGACACAAATGCAGCCCAGGGTTTTTCCTGACGCGTGGGATCGGCCAACCAGGCTTCAGCTGCTGCGGTAATGTCCAGATCGTAATCGGTATAGGTGCTGGGCCCGACGCCCACATCACCCGCCAGCTCGGATGCCGAATCATAGTCTGGTGGGTTTTCGCGCAATAGCCCAACGGCCCAGCCGACACCTCCGACCACGTGCATCGGCAGGATTTCCCGCGAGAAGCCATTGTCGTCTTCGTTGGACCTGAAATGCAGTTTTCCAACAGAGACGACCTCGCGCCCTGCATCGCGCACCTGCCGCATCCAGCTGCGCGGATGTCCGTCATAGGGTGTTGCGCTGTCCCAGTTTCCTGTCGTGTGAACCCAGTCTCCGGTCGCAAGCGCCGCCCGTGTGGGTACGCACATGGGTGAAGGCGTGTAGGCGGACTCAAACATCGTTCCGCGCGCGGCCAGTGCATCCAGATTGGGCGTTTTGACAATCGGATGGCCAGCGCATCCCATTGCGTCTTTGCGGTGTTCGTCTGAAATGATGACGAGAAAGTTCAGGTCTTGACGCATGAGATCCTCCGACTTTTTCAAAGCTTCGCAAGTGGCGCAGACTTTGCTGTTCGAAACACGACATTCTTCGCAGGAATCGGGAGTTGCGCCTAACGAGAGTGGTTGCACATGGTTTATTCTAATGTAATAACATAGCAAAACTATCGAGCGAGCATGACGATATCCGTTGACACCCGACAGTCTGGGTACGTGCGCGCCGATGAACGGAGCGCACAATGACTGACCGCAGAAAGAACCGAATCCTGCGCAGCCGGATCAAACGCCGCCGGCAGACGGGATCGCCAATGCAGGCCTATGACGCGTTGCCTGCCGAATTGCGATTGTGGCTTGCCTCGGCTTGTTTACCGTGGAGCCCGGCCTCGGCGCTGCGCATTTGGCGTAAAGTAGGCGGCGCGCATAGTCCCGATGATGCCTATTCGCGATTGAATGCGATTGAGCAGTCCATGTTGCAACGGGACGGGCGCGTTTGGGACATGGCGCGCCGAGTGTGACGGCGGCCGATGCCCTGTATATCAAGGCTTTCCTCTTGCACATGTCGAGAATTCCGCATATACGCGCGCTGTCAACACAAGGGCGGTCAACGTCCGGATGACGTTACTGAGCAGGGCCGGGTCACCTCGGCCCTTTGTGTTTGTTTGCTCAGTGGCGCACCGGGTCACGTCCGATGACACCATGAAACAAGACCGGCGGAGACAACCGCTCGGCCAGTAAAAACGTATGTAAAGGAAAACACTGCCAGATGGCTGATACAACCATGGAGGAATTCGAAGCCCTCCTGAACGAAAGCTTCGAAATGGACACGCCCGAAGAGGGTTCTGTTGTCAAAGGCAAGGTTCTGGCGATCGAAGCCGGCCAAGCCATCATCGACGTTGGCTACAAAATGGAAGGCCGCGTTGATCTGAAAGAATTCGCGAATCCCGGCGAAGCTCCTGAAATCGCAGTTGGTGACGAGGTAGAAGTCTACCTGCGCGCCGCAGAGAACGCCCGTGGCGAAGCTGTCATCTCGCGCGAGATGGCCCGCCGTGAAGAGGCATGGGACCGTCTGGAAAAAGCATATGCCGACGACCAGCGCGTCGAAGGTGCAATCTTTGGCCGCGTCAAAGGTGGCTTCACCGTCGATCTGGGTGGCGCAGTTGCGTTCCTGCCCGGCTCGCAGGTTGACGTTCGCCCCGTGCGCGACGCTGGCCCGCTGATGGGTCTGAAGCAGCCGTTCCAGATTCTGAAAATGGACCGCCGCCGTGGCAACATCGTTGTGTCGCGCCGCGCTATCCTGGAAGAATCGCGTGCCGAACAGCGTGCCGAAGTCATTGGCAACCTGACCGAAGGTCAGACCGTCGAAGGCGTGGTCAAGAACATCACCGAATACGGTGCGTTTGTTGACCTGGGCGGCGTTGACGGCCTGCTGCACGTCACTGACATGGCATGGCGTCGTGTGAATCACCCGTCCGAGATCCTGACGATCGGCGAAACCATCAAGGTTCAGGTCATCAAGATCAACAAAGAGACCCACCGCATCAGCCTGGGCATGAAGCAGCTGCAGGAAGATCCATGGGATCTGGTTGCTGCCAAGTATCCGCTGAGCTCGGTCCATCAGGGTCGCGTCACCAACATCACCGACTACGGCGCGTTCGTCGAGCTGGAAGCCGGTGTCGAAGGTCTGGTGCACGTGTCCGAGATGTCCTGGACCAAGAAAAACGTCCACCCCGGCAAGATCGTTTCGACCAGCCAGGAAGTCGACGTCATGGTTCTGGAAATCGACGGCGCCAAGCGTCGCGTGTCTCTGGGCCTGAAGCAGACCATGCGCAACCCGTGGGAAGTGTTTGCAGAAACACACCCCGAGGGCACCGAAGTCGAAGGCGAAGTCAAAAACATCACCGAATTTGGTCTGTTCATTGGCCTCGAAGGCGACATCGACGGCATGGTTCACCTGTCCGACCTGTCGTGGGACGAACGTGGCGAAGATGCGATCCAGAACTACCGCAAAGGCGACATGGTTTCGGCCGTTGTCTCGGAAGTTGACGTGGAAAAAGAGCGTATCTCGCTGTCGATCAAAGCCCTGGGTGGTGACAAGTTCGCAGAAGCCGTTGGCGGCGTGAAGCGCGGTTCGATCATCACTGTCGAAGTCACTGCGATCGAAGATGGCGGCATCGAGGTGGCATACGAAGGCATGAAGTCCTTCATCCGTCGTTCCGACCTGTCGCGTGACCGTGCAGAGCAGCGCCCCGAGCGTTTCTCGGTTAACGACAAGATCGACGTCCGCGTCACCAATGTCGACAGCAAGACTCGCCGTTTGGGTCTGTCGATCAAGGCACGTGAGATCGCCGAAGAGAAAGAGGCCGTGGAACAGTACGGTTCTTCCGACTCGGGCGCATCGCTGGGCGATATCCTGGGTGCAGCGCTGAAATCCGGCGACTAAGCTCAGGCTGGTTTTCAGCCGAATTTACGGCCCCGTGCAGACGCGCGGGGCCGTTTTTGTTGCGAATCAATATGTTCCAAAATTTGGGCTTATTGCGGCCGTCGTTCACGCTTTAAGAGCGGATTTTGCCTGAACAAGCAAAAAATCGCGCGACTTTGCTGTAAAATGAATGCTTTGCACACAGAGTTTACGTTCCCCCGATCACGGTTTTTTCCTATACTGTCCAGAAGTATAGACATGGTTAACCGGTCGCCTGGGAGGGTAACACTCATGATCCGTTCAGAACTGATTCAGAAAATCGCCGACGAAAACCCGCATCTCTATCAGCGTGATGTCGAGCGGATTGTGAATACCGTGTTCGAAGAAGTGACAGATGCCATGGCGCGTGGCGACCGTGTTGAACTGCGCGGCTTCGGTGCGTTCTCGGTCAAACAACGTGACGCGCGTGTTGGCCGCAATCCTCGTACGGGTGAGACCGTGCAGGTCGAAGAAAAATGTGTTCCATTCTTCAAAACTGGCAAGTTGCTAAGGGACCGATTGAACGGTAAAGCCTGACACCATGATGCGTTACCTTCGATATGCTTTCCTGGCGATCCTCGGGATCGTTCTTGTGTCAATCTCGCTGGCCAATCGCCAGATCGTCGAGTTGAAGCTGATGCCGGATGCCCTGGCCGAGTTGCTGGGGCTCAATTTCTCAACGTCTTTGCCACTGTTCATCGTGGTGCTGGGCGGCGTTGTGGCCGGTTTGATCATCGGCTTCCTGTGGGAATGGCTGCGCGAGCATAAACACCGCCGCGATGCCTCGACCAAGACCGGAGAAGTGCGCAAGCTTGAGCGTGAGGTCAAGAAGCTCAAGAAAAAGCAGAACGAGGGCAAGGACGACGTTCTGGCTCTGCTGGACGAAGCCAGCTAAGGCACTTTTATGACGAACGTAGCTGTTAAAATCTGCGGGCTGACCGCACCTGATCACGTGCGCGCTGCGGCTGATGCCGGTGCACGCTATGTCGGCTTTGTCTTTTTCTCAAAATCGCCGCGGCATCTAGCCCTTGATGCAGCGGCAGGGCTGGCGCAGCTTGTTCCTGCAGGCGTGGCCAAGGTCGCGCTGACCGTGAATGCGACGGACGAAGAACTGGACCGTATCATCGCACGCGTGCCCTTGGACATGTTGCAATTGCATGGCAAGGAAACACCGCAGCGGGTTTCAGAAGTACGCGACAGATTTGGCCTGCCGGTGATGAAAGCAATCGGCATCGCCGAGGCCGAGGATCTGAGCGCAATTGACCTGTATTCCGAGGTTGCAGATCAGTTGCTGATCGACGCGAAACCTCCGCGTACATCCGAACTGCCGGGCGGGAATGGATTGGCCTTTGATTGGCGGCTGCTGGCCGGCCGGAAATACTGGCGAAAGCCGTGGATGCTGGCCGGGGGACTGACGCCAGACAACGTTGCCGAGGCGATCCGGATGACCGGCGCAAAACAGGTTGATGTATCTTCCGGCGTCGAAAGTTCGCCCGGAGTTAAAGACTCCATTAAGATTTCTGAATTCGTGTCCGCCGCCCATTGATCTGCTTGCTGACCTCCCCCGTATATAACGTCGGGGAGGAGCAATGATGCTTGCAGCGATTGGCGGGGTTACCCTGAACCATTGGTACAACGCGCCAGAGTTCTTTTGGCGCGCAGGACAAGCATTGAAGCAGGCGCGTGGTGACCCATTATGCGTGCATGCGCAGATGTTCCCTCACGGTGGGCTCTACTTTTCACTCAGTGTTTGGCAAGACGCCGAGGCCATGCTGACATTTGCCCATTCGGGACCACACAGGCGCGTTCTTGCGGTGTCAGACCGGTTGTCCATCACGCACGAGTTCCACCATTTCTCATGCATCGCGGTGCCGACCGAAGAGCAGGCCCTGCGGATCTGGAAGCATCGATACAGGCCCACAAAATGATACGTTTTGCCATGGCAAAACCTGTCAGCACCTCCTATGAACAACGGGTACGACGAGGGAGACACCCATGGCCAACGATCTATTCAATTCCTTCATGTCCGGTCCCGACGAACAGGGCCGCTTTGGCATCTTCGGCGGACGGTTTGTCAGCGAAACGCTGATGCCGCTGATTCTGTCGCTGGAAGAGGAATATGAGAAGGCCAAGGATGATCCGACTTTCTGGGCTGAAATGGACGATCTGTGGGCGAACTACGTGGGTCGCCCCTCGCCGCTGTACTACGCAGAACGCCTGACTGAGCACCTGGGCGGCGCGAAGATCTATCTCAAGCGCGATGAGCTGAACCACACCGGCGCACACAAGATCAACAATGTTCTGGGCCAGATCATTCTGGCGCGGCGCATGGGTAAAACCCGAATTATTGCGGAAACCGGGGCAGGGCAACACGGCGTGGCCACCGCCACCGTCTGCGCCAAGTTTGGCCTTAAGTGTGTGGTCTACATGGGCGCGCACGACGTGCAGCGTCAGGCACCGAATGTCTTCCGTATGCGTTTGCTGGGTGCCGAAGTGATTCCGGTGACGAGCGGCAGAGGCACGCTGAAAGACGCGATGAACGACGCGCTACGCGACTGGGTGACCAATGTGCGCGACACGTTCTACTGCATCGGCACTGTGGCGGGCCCGCACCCGTATCCGGCGATGGTGCGTGACTTCCAGTCAATCATCGGCAAGGAAGCTAAGGAGCAGATGCAAAAGGCCGAAGGCCGTTTGCCCGATACGCTTATCGCCGCCATCGGCGGTGGGTCGAATGCGATGGGTCTGTTCTACCCGTTCCTTGACGACAAGAGCGTCAACATCATCGGTGTTGAGGCGGGCGGCAAAGGTGTGAACGAAAAGATGGAGCATTGCGCTTCGCTGACCGGCGGTCGCCCTGGTGTGCTGCACGGTAATCGCACGTACCTGCTGCAGGATAATGACGGCCAGATCCTTGAAGGCTATTCGATCTCGGCCGGTCTGGATTACCCCGGCATCGGGCCTGAGCATTCCTGGCTGAATGACATCGGTCGCGCGAACTATGTCTCGATCACCGACAAAGAGGCGCTGGAAGCGTTCCAGCTGTGCTGTGCAACCGAAGGCATTATCCCCGCGTTGGAACCCAGCCACGCGCTGGCACATGTTATGAAGATCGCGCCAGAGCTGCCCAAGGATCACCTGATCTGCATGAACATGTGCGGGCGCGGCGATAAGGACGTTCAGACTGTGGCCAAATACCTGAACTTCGACATGTCCGATACCGAAGGACGTACTGCTGGCTAACGACTACCCGGGGCTTTGCGTCCCGGGTCTTTCATGCCACGCTGGTGGGCATGCAGGACGCGTCCAGTTCAGATAAACTCGCTCAAAAATACGATGCCGCGGCACCCGGCTGGGCGGATAAGATGCGTCTGCTGGGCTATTTTGACGCCTATCTGGGGTTTCTGTCGACTGGTTCAGCAGATGATTTAGGCCGGAACGGGCTGGATGTCGGGTGCGGGACCGGCGCTTTTGCCGAGGCACGTGCAGTCATTCAACCCAAAGGTCGGGTCACTCTGCTCGAGCCATCCGGGAAAATGCTGAAACAGGCCGAGGGTGCATTGGCCCAAAGGGGCGTTACGACCCAGACTGCCCGATCACGGTTGGAGAAATTTCACCCAGCCGAGCCCTTTGATTGCATTCTCGCCGCCCATGTCCTTGAACATTGCAGCGACCCCACCGATGCCCTACACCACATGCGCAGGCACGCCACGCCAGCGGCAAAGCTATGGCTGGTCGTTAGCAAACCGCACTGGTGCAACGCGATTATCTGGCTTCAATGGCGTCACCGGTCCTACAGGCCGCAACAGGTGGCCAAGATGCTAAAGGATGCGGGGTGGCTGCTGGAGGCGGAGCACAGTTTTCCAACTGGTCCGCCCTCGCGCACATCGCGTGGCTATCTGGCGCGCGCCGTGTAAACATCAATCCGGTGTTGGCGACATGGATTGATCAGTTCTGATGCAAAACCGTTTCGAACCCCTCGAACTGAGGTGGTCCCACCAGAGCCGACTGCGTCTTGCCGTTGCCAGCTTTTTTGTGCGCATCCCGGAATTGTTGGGACTTGGTCCAGGCTTCGAAATCGCTGCGATTGTCCCAGATCACATGGCTGGAATACAGCCGATATCCGTCGTCTTCGGGGCCTTTCAGAAGGCGAAACTCCTGAAACCCTTGCAGTTCTTTCAAGCGGCTTTCGCGGTCTTTCCAAACGGATTCGAAATCGGCTTCGTTGCCCAGACGGACTTTGAAGCGGTTCATCGCGATAAAGCTCATAGCCTACCTCGTTTTTAACGGTTTTGCGCTTGCTAAACAAAGTGTCGGCTGGCGGGTTTCTTTGATGTGGTTTTGTCCCCGAGGTCAATCGGGTTTCGCGGCGTATTCGCGTAAGATTCCAATAGGGACGATGTCCAGCGCCCGCTGATGCGTGGCCTCAAGGTCGGCCTTGGGCGCGCAGCCCTCGTCATGGGCCTGCAGGAAACGCCCGGCACAAAGGCACCATTTGTCACCGGGTTTGAGACCGGGAAAGTCGAATTCAGGGCGCGGTGTGCTCAGGTCATTGCCGACATATTTGGAATAGGCCAAAAACTCGGCCGTCATGACCGCGCAGACCGTGTGACTGCCCTGATCTTCGGCGCAGGTGTTACAGGCCCCGTCCCGAAAGAACCCGGTCTGTGGATCGCGGGAGCAGGGGGCAAGGACGCCCCCCAGAACGTTTATGCTGTCCAGTTTTTGCATGAGCACACCTTACAGGCTTTGAGCGATCGTGCGGAACATTTCTATGTTCGCCTCGTTGACACCATCGTCGCGGAAATTGCGATCAGCCCCGGTTGCGACGATAACAACACCGCGCGGTTGGTCGAAATAGATGTACTGGCCATATACGCCACGGGCCAGAAACTCACCTTCATGCGCGCCAAGGGGGATCCACCACTGATAGCCATAGCCGATCTCTCCGGCCTTGGTGGGGGCGCTGGGAAAAACGGATTCCGCAATCCATTCGGCGGGTACAATCTGCTGACCGTTATGCTCGCCGTTTTGCAGGATCATCTGTCCAAACCGCGCAAAGTCGCGAGTGGTGAAGTTCAACCCGCCCAGGACGAAAGCCACGCCGGCACCATCGGTGACATAGTAACCGTCGTGTTCAAGACCCAGTGGTTCAATGATCTTTTCGGTCAGCAAGTCAGCCACAGACCGGTCCGTCGCACCGCGAACAACCATGCCGATAACGTGGGTGTCGATCGAGACATATTGCCATGTCTCGCCGGGCTCGACGAACGTTTCGTTCAGCGAGGCGGCAAAGTCATCCAGCTCTCCACCCAGGGCGACGACGCGACCCATTCGGTTGATGTCGGAGTTGTAGTCCAGATAATCCTCGTCGAAAGTCACACCGCTGGCCATGTTCAGAACATTGCGGATCGTTGCGCCGTCATAGGCCGTCCCCTGCAGTTTCGGGGCGTATTTGACCACTGGATCGTCCAGGGAGTCGATGGCGCCTTCGGCCATCAGGATGCCGAACAGGGCGGACAGATAGCTTTTGGCGACCGACCAGGATATCCGGCGATCCTCGGGGGCGGTCCCCAAATAGTATTCTTCGAACCTGATCTGCCCGTCCTGCATGACAAGCAGCGAGGTGACGGCCCGGTCTTCGATCCATTTGTCCGTACTCTCGGGCAGGTCAAAACCGGGGCCGTAGGGCAGTTCGAATGTCGTACCTTCCCCCCTTGGCAGGTCGACAGTCAGGAAGGCGTCATCCATGTGAGAGAAGTTGTGAATGATCTTTTCTTCGGAAAACAAAGAGTTCACGGCCATCAGGCGCTTAATTTCTTCGCGCTTCCAAAAGCCAACGACCACCGCAGCCAGCACCAACATCAAAACGATGCGCAGCACCCATTTGATCAGGGTTCGCATATGTCTCCTCCCTCTTTCGTACCGTATTGGAGCGCGGACGGGCGCAGTTCGCAATTGAGACGTAGCGGCAACGTCGCTGGTCCTATTTGAACTTGTCCATCAGTTTTTGCATGGCTGACCTGTTGTCGGTCTCGGGTTCCGGTGCGGGCTTTGGGGTGGATTTTGCTTCGCTCGCAGTAGTTTTCGATGAACGCGGTGGTGCGGTCCGCAATGCGACCGCGTTCATGAATTTGCCTCCATCGCCATTGGCCAGATGGCCGGCACCGTCGGATACGCCTCGCAGCACGTCTTCCAACCAGTCCGCATCCGCCTTTGCAAAGTCACTCAGGACGTAGGGCGAGACCATTTCCTTGCGCCCCGGGTGCCCGATGCCCAGACGCACCCGGTCATAGGCAGGGCTGATATGCTCGTGGATCGATCGCAACCCGTTGTGCCCGGCGTGACCTCCACCCGCTTTGACGCGCACCTTGCCCGGCGCAAGATCCAGCTCATCGTGAAAAACGGTTACATCGGTCGAGTCCAGTTTATAAAACCGCATGGCTTCGCCCACGGATTGGCCGGAACGGTTCATGAAGGTTTGCGGTTTAACCAAGAGCACCTTTTCTGACCCCAGCCGCCCTTCGGCGATTTCTGCCTGAAACTTTGATTTCCACGGGCCGAAACCGTGATCGTCGGCAATCCTGTCCAGTGCCATGTACCCGATATTGTGTCGGTTCCGGGCGTATTTCTGCCCCGGATTTCCCAGTCCGACAAAAAGTTTCATGACTCTGCTCTGCGCCTCCTAGTAGGACTTGCCCCTCATGCCCCGAAATGGATCGAAAATCCAGTGATGGCAAGGTGCAAAAGACGAGCTTCAGCCTTTGGGCGTGTACCAGATCGGAGAGGTATAGGCGCGTTCGGTTGTGGTCATCGGCACGTCGGCATCCATCTGGACGTTGAACCTTTTGGCCTCATAGGCCGTCCAGCGCGGCGTCGGGATTTCGATGACGCGGACATAATAGAAGGCCCGCTGCGACGGGTCGAAATCCGGGTCCTGCCAATAGGTGATCAATTCCGGTGCACCAATTGTGTTGGTCCAAGTCGCGTTTCCCACATCGACCGTGTTCCCGACCAAAGGCAATTTGCCGTCTGCGTCGGGCACACGATCTCCGCCCCATGCCACGTCATAGACCTTTTCTCCACGCGTCCCGTCTGCGTTCAGCCACCCTTTGATGACCTGTACACGGTCGAGATTGCCGCTATAGGGGTCTTTCAGTGCTGCGATCAGGAAATTCGGGGCACCGTCGCCGGTTCTGGCGGGTAGATCCGAACCCATCGGTACGCCCTTGGCGTAGCCAAGATCGGCAGGCAGGCGAGACAGAGCATCTTCTTCTGCAAAACCCCAGCCGCCGAAGAACCGCACCAGCATACGTGAACCGGTGGTGCCGTAGACCTCGCGCCGCTCGAGCGCGTCAAAGATCGCCTCGCGGGTATTCTCCATGGCCCAAACAGCAGCATATCCACCCGAGGCCTGTTTCCAGCCATAGATTGAGAACTCGGGGTCGGGGGCTCCGATAACCAAATGTTCCCAGCGGTTTGGCTCCGGTTCCACGCCGGAATGCTTGCCAAAGAAGTTCTCCTCTTCCACGGCTGCCATGCCAGTATGCGCGTCAGTCGAACCAATCTGACCGACCTTGTAGGGGTTGATGCCCAGTTGTTCTTCCAGCATCAGACCGGTTTTGTAAGCCTCGCGGGAATACTCGTATTGCAACATGTCCTGAGTCTTGGCTTCGGTCCCGTTCAGGTTTGACGCGTCCCACGTGTCAAAATCCGCGAATTCGTCATCGGGGCTGAGAAACGGATGCGCTTCACTGTCACCTTTGATCTGCGTAGTTTCGATGACCGGTTCGAACCGCGCACGCAGGCGCGCGTTTTCTTCCGATAAGGGCGTCCCGTCAAAGTTCGAAACTGAAAACAAGCGACCATTGGACAGGTTGCCATTATGGGGAATTGCAAGCACGTCACCGCCTGTCCGATCCTCATAGTCGGCCAGGTGTGCCCATAGGTCTTCAGGGTTCTTACTGTCGAATTGCGAGAACGGAAGTACCTGATTGGCGTTGGCCGCAGCATCCCGGAAGATCACGTTGCGGTGGATGTTGTCTCCGCCCTCAGACGTCCACTCGTAACCGATCAGAGCGGTAAAAACGCCGGGCTCGTTGTACTGGTCCGCAAGGGCCGTATAGTTCTGCCAAGCGTCCTTGATGGCTTTGGGATTGTCGATCGGGGGCTCATTCCCGGACAACGACGCCACGATTTCCATAGCGGTGGCAAAGACAATGTCGTTGTCGTTGCTGGTAAGCGCGTCGTACCAGGCTTTGCCTTGCGGGGTCGACAGAACATTCTGATCCCCGCCAAGTAACTGGGGCATTAGCCCATACATTTCGGCATGGTCCGAGATTACAAGCTAATCCAGTGGTTGGGAAAGCTTTACCTGCAATCCATGCGTCGTAGTGACTTCGTGGCCTCGCGCGAACCGAAACGCGTCGTCTTGGCTAAGACGGGTCATGGTTCCGGCGTCAACGGACACCTGGGTATGAAGATGTGTGTCACCCCAAAGCGGTCGGGTCGGAAAGTTTCTACCGGCATATGGCGAGAAATGATCTGACGTGAAACGTTCAGCAACGTCATCCTTACTGGGCAGAGTGTCCTGCACTTGCGCAGTGACCGAAGATCCGAAACCGACGCTGACGGCCATTGAAATTAGGGCTGGTAGGAAATTTGATTGGGGTCTCATGATCGCGTGCTCCGCTGAACTATTCGATGAGCTGGTGGCATTCCAATTGGGCCACTGGCAGCGAACTTAGCACAGTCTGCGATCAAATGCGAAAATGTGCATTTGAAAAAAACGGGGCTCCGATGGAACCCCGTTTCATTTTCAGTCCAGTTAAACCTGAACTTATTCTTCGGCTTCCTGACCGACGACTTCAACTTCGTCTGCGGCCACTTCACCTTCTTCACCCTCTTCGTCGTCGCTTGTCGACAAACCAGTCGGTGCCGAGATGTTCGCGATCACGAAGTCACGGTCGATAGTCGGCTTGGTGCCTTCGGGCAGATCGACCGACGAAATGGTGACAACGTCGTTGATGTTCATGCCGGTCACGTCAACGGTGATTTTCTCAGGAATATCACCTGCGGTGCACATCAGTTCGACCTCTGGACGGACAACGGTCAGAACGCCGCCCTTCTTGATGCCGGGTGCTTCTTCCTCGTTGATGAACTCAACCGGGATGAACAGCGCGATTTTGGTGGTGCGACGCAGGCGCATCAGGTCCAGGTGGGTCGGCAAGTCTTTGACGACGTCACGTTGAACGTCGCGGCAGATGACGCGAACGTCTTCCTGGCCTTCAACCTTCAGGTTCCACAGGGTCGACTTGAACCGGCCAGCTTTCAGGCGCTTGAACAGTTCGTTGAACGGGATCTGGATCGGCAGCGGTTCTTTGTCGCCACCAAATACGATGCCCGGAACCATGCCGTCGCGGCGTGCCTGACGAGCGGCGCCCTTGCCTGTCCCCGTCCGTTCCAGAGCTACGAGATCAGGAATCTCTCCAGCCATGATAATTCTCCAATGTTAGGGCGGGCATCCTCCAAGGCTGTATGCCCGCGTGAAGCCGCGTCCTTAGCTTGAATTGTCAGGTTTGAAAAGGGGTTTTTCGCGGTCTTCATACTTTGCGAGGCTCTGCCTCGCGCTCCGGGATATTTGGGGCCAGATGAAGATCGGATCCCGTGCTTCATCTGGCAGAAAATATCTCGGGGGAATCGCAGCTTGCTGCGGTGGGGCAGAGCCCCCTTTGAAATGGTTTGCTGGAAGGTTTTGCGAGATCAGGCTTGCCATCGGCCGCCGAAACCCTCGGGGATCAGCAGGTTGTGACGACCCAGACTGCTCACATCCCGCTCGCCGCACAGGGCCATCGTGGTATCCAGCTCTTTGTGGATGATATCCAGCGCGGTCGTGACACCTTGTTGGCCCATCGCACCCAGCCCATAGACAAAAGCGCGACCGATGTAAGTGCCCTTGGCCCCAAGTGCCAGCGCTTTGAGAACGTCCTGCCCGGACCGGATGCCACTGTCCAGATGGACTTCGACGGCATCACCAACTGCGTCCATGATTTCAGGCAAGACACGGATCGAACTGAGCGCCCCGTCCAACTGTCGCCCGCCGTGGTTTGAAACAACGATGGCATCGGCGCCCAGCTTAACCGCCATCCTGGCGTCCTCGGCATCCAGAATGCCCTTCAGGATCACCTTGCCGCCCCACTGCTCCACCAACTTTTCGACCTTTTTCCAATCGAGGCTGGGGTCGAATTGCTCGGCCGTCCACGCACCCAGCGATGAGGCATCAGAAACGCCTTCGGCATGACCAACGATATTGCCAAACTCGCGCCGATGTGCGCCCAGCATCTCGATCCCCCAAGCCCATTTGGTCATGAGGTTTGCGATTGTCTTGGCGGTCAGTTTCGGCGGCGCGGACAAGCCATTTTTCAGATCTTTGTGGCGCTGCCCCAGAATTTGCAGGTCCAGGGTGATCACCAATGCCGAACATTTGGCATCCTTGGCGCGCTGGATCAGGCGACCGACGTAATCCTGATCCTTCATAGCATAAAGCTGGAACCAAAAGGGTTTGCTTGTATGCCCTGCGACATCCTCGATCGAATTGATCGACATGGTCGACAGGGTGAAGGGCACACCGAACTCCTCGGCAGCCTTTGCTGCCTTCATCTCACCGTCCGCGTGCTGCATGCCTGTCAGGCCAACTGGGGCCAGAGCCACCGGCATCGCAACATCCTGCCCGATCATCTGCGTTGCAGTCGAGCGCCCGTCCATGTCCACGGCGACCCGCTGGCGCAGCCTGATATCTTCGAAATCCGAGCTGTTCTCGCGGAAGGTTTGTTCGGTCCAACTGCCGCTTTCGGCATAGTCGAAAAACATGCGCGGCACGCGGCGTTCGTAGATGCGTTTCAGGTCGTCGATATTGGTAATAACGGGCATTTGTTTCGGCCTTCGCTGGATTGGTTCTTTTTGTTTACCAACCATTTGAGGCCCTCGCAACGCCGGGACTTTGCGATGCGACGCCACGAACTCCGGGCAACAAAAAACGCGGCCGGACAGGGCCGACCGCGTTGAAAATTGATCAGGTCTCAATCAGGCTGAGTGTGCGCCGTCAGCCAGAGATTTCACGAAATCCAATACTTCGCCGGTGGGCTTGCCTGCAGCGATCTGGCTGACGATAGCAGAGCCGACCACTGCACCATCAGCAACAGTTGCGATTGCCTGTGATTTTTCAGGTGTATTGATTCCGAACCCGACGATCACTGGTAAATCGGTTGCGGATTTGATGCGGGCGACCTCGGGGCCAACATTTGTAGCTTGGGCTTCGGCCGCACCGGTAATGCCGGTGATTGACACGTAATACACAAAGCCCGATGTGTTCTGCAGAACGCGGGGCAAGCGCTTGTCATCGGTGGTCGGCGTGGCCAGACGGATAAAGTTCAGACCTGCGGCTTGTGCGGGCAGGCATAGCTCTTCATCTTCTTCTGGTGGCAGGTCGACGACGATCAGACCGTCAATTCCGACCTCCTTGGCATCTGCAAGGAACTTATCGACGCCGCGGTTATAGATCGGGTTGTAGTAGCCCATCAGCACAATCGGAGTGGTATCGTCGGTCTCGCGGAAGGCGCGGGCCAGATCCAAGGTTCGCTGCAAGGTCATTCCACCGTCCAGTGCGCGCTGACCGGCGGCCTGGATCGTCGGGCCGTCTGCCATTGGATCGGTAAAGGGCAGGCCCAGTTCGATGACATCGACACCTGCGCCGGGCAGGCCCTTCACGATCTCAAGCGAAGTCTCAAAATCTGGGTCTCCGGCCATGATGTAGGCGACGAACGCCTTCTTTCCCTGTTCTTTCAGAGAGGCGAACTTGGCGTCGATACGGGTCATAAGCTGTCCTTGCAATCAGGTTCAGACCTGATGTGCAGAAACTTTGAAAAGAAATCAATCCCGGTTCGCAGCGCAGCCCCTAGAACGCAAGGTGGTATCGCAGCAGCACGGAATTGACGCCCGGGTTTTCCTGTTGCGTGCTTGCATTCGATTTATGCGTAATCGCAACAGAGACTTTGTTGCCGTTGTTCAGCGTATAACCGACGCCCAACAGGCTGCGGATCTGGAAACTGCCGCCCAGGTCGTTCAATTCCTCTGATTCAGAGAAATAGCCGGGCATGACGCTGCCCTCTACGAACCAGCGTTCAGCGAAAGTGTATGTACCGATCAGGCCAGCACCCACATGAACGTCACCGGCTTCGTCCACGGTCAGCGCACCACCCCATGTCGCGGACAGGCGCGTTGCCTCGTAGAAAGGGCGATGATGGTATTCGACCGAAAAGGCGGCCTGGTCTTTTGCGTCACTTTCGGAAAAATCTGCATATCCGGCACCGAAGACAACTGATTGTGCGTGTGCGGAGGTCGTGGCGAAAAGAACCCCAAGGGCAAGAACGAAAGATCTCATGTCAGCATTCACTATTCAATTTTTCTAAATGGCTAATTGGTGATTCTAGTGCTCTCGTTTCAATGTGCGCAAGCGCACAAAGCCGTGACAATCAATTGTGTTGTCAAAACGCCCTTGCGTACCTAATGCGCCCGCTGGCTTGCGCATTGTGCCCGACCTGCATAGAAGCTGCGCTCGAATGCTATGCAGGAGGCCGTCATGGGCTTTAAAATGGGAATCGTGGGTCTGCCGAACGTGGGTAAGTCGACCCTCTTCAATGCGCTGACCAAAACCGCAGCTGCGCAGGCGGCTAATTTCCCGTTCTGCACGATCGAACCCAATGTGGGCGATGTGGCCGTCCCCGACGACCGGCTGGACAAGCTGGCCGCCATCGCAAGCTCCAAGCAAATCATCCCGACGCGCATGACCTTTGTGGATATTGCCGGTCTGGTGAAGGGTGCTTCGAAAGGTGAAGGGCTGGGCAACCAGTTTCTGGCCAACATCCGCGAGACTGATGCCATTGCCCACGTGCTGCGCTGTTTCGAAGATGGCGATGTGACCCACGTGGACGGCCGCGTCGATCCTGTGGCCGATGCTGATACCATCGAGACCGAGTTGATGTTGGCCGATCTGGAAAGCATCGAAAAGCGCCGCGCCAATCTAGTGCGAAAGCTGAAAGGCAATGACAAAGAGGCGCAGCAGCAGGAACGTTTACTGGCTGAAGCGCAGGCGATGCTGGAAGACGGCAAACCCGCGCGTCTGGTCGAAGTCTCTGACGAAGACGCCAAGGCATGGACGATGCTGCAGCTGCTGACCACAAAACCGGTTCTCTATGTCTGCAACGTGTCCGAGGAAGAAGCCGCCGAGGGTAACGAATATTCCGCCCGCGTGGCTGAAATGGCCGCCGCTCAAGGCAATTCCCACGTCATCATCAGCGCCAAGATCGAAGAAGAGATTAGCCTGCTGGAAGAAGACGAGGCGCAGATGTTCCTTGAGGAGATGGGTCTGGAAGAGCCCGGCCTCGACCGCCTGATCCGTGCCGGCTATGACCTGCTGAAACTGGAAACCTATTTCACCGTTGGCCCGAAAGAGGCCCGCGCCTGGACCATTCGCACGGGCACCGCCGCGCCGCAGGCCGCTGGTGTGATCCATGGCGATTTCGAAAAAGGTTTCATTCGCGCTGAGACGATCGCCTATGACGACTACATCGCTGCGAATGGCGAACAGGGCGCAAAGGAAGCAGGCAAGATGCGGGCCGAAGGTAAGAGCTACATCGTCAAGGATGGCGATGTGATGCATTTCCTATTCAACACTTAAGGGTGCGCTGGGCGCGAACACCATTCGACAGGCGGGTTTTGCGATACCCATTCTGCAACGAGTCCGTCGATACGCTTCAAGCGGGCTATGAAAACCAGCCGAAGTAGCTACATCATCGGCATGGTGAAGTTCGTATTGGCATTAACTACGGCTGTTCTTCTATCGTCACTTCCCGTCCTCGCCGACAAAACGGACGAGGCGATTGAGATAGTTTCATGCATCAACATGGCGAATGGGCATTCTGAGCCGGTGTATGGAACGCCTTGGGAACTATCGCAGGCAGTGCTTGAGCTGCCCTTTAAACATGAGTTAGAGCGACTGGCTGACGGGTACTTTTTTATTGGCGGAAGACGACTCGGGTATCACGGCACTTGGGCGGCGTTTCTTGATCTTTCTCTCAGCGATGGGATCGCTTATGAAGTGAAAGATCAGGACGACGCCCTTTTGATTTTTGCGTCCAGCTTTGTACCGCCCGAGGTTGTTTCGGCCTTGGGTGAGTGTGGTGTAGTATGGGGCGGTTTTTGGATTGAGGAATATCCCATTGTGGTCCTCGACCCTCCGCCTGTAACGCCGCTGCCCGAGGAACAAAGGCTGCCCAACAATCCACTAGAAAGCGGTGTGGACTTGCTTCCTCCCAAAAGAACATCGGAGTAACCCCGATGTTCCGTGACATCCTGTTCAGTCCCGCGCCAAATCTGTTTTTGTTTGACTGAGGCGATTCTGACACCCTCCACAACTCCGAGCTTTTCTCACAGGCAAAAATCCCGCTAGAGTGATATTCGACCCGCCATCCGAGACAACTCCAAATGATCGAAATCCGCGACCTGCAATTGCTTAGCGCTTTGGCGCGGCATCGTCATTTTGCCAAGGCGGCCGAAGAATGCGGGATTTCTCAGCCAGCGTTTTCCATGCGCATTCGGAATCTCGAGGACCGGCTGGGTGTCTCCATCGTGCGCCGCGCCAACAGGTTTCAGGGTCTGACTGAAGAAGGCGAGATGATCGTCCAACGTGCGCGACGCATTCTGGATGAGACAAAGGCGCTGGAACAGCAGGTTCTGGCCTCGAAGGGTGAGATTACCGGGACACTGAAACTGGGGGTGATCCCAACCGCGATTGCCTTTACCGGTCGGCTGATCAAGCGGCTGCATCAGGCGCATCCGCGCGTTGTCACACGGATCGAAACCATGTCGGCCTCGTCCATTCAGCACCGGTTGGATGAGGGTAGTCTGGATGCGGGGATCACTTATGGCGACAGCATTGGCACCGACTTGCGGCAGGTGCAGCCGTTGTACGAAGAGACTTACGTGCTGTTGATCCCGTCGCATATGACCGAAGAAACCGGGCCGATCCCGTGGACACAGGTTGCCGAGTTTCCACTCAGCCTGCTTGAGCCGCAGATGCAGAACCGTCGCATACTGGACCGCATCTTCGCTGAGCAGGGCCTCCACCCCCAAGTGGTCGCTGAAACCAGCGGCTTTACAGCCTCAATGGTCATGGCGCGTGAAGGGCTGGCAGCCACCGTTGTCCCCCGCGTTCTGGTTCGGGCGCTGGGTGAACTTAAGGGTACGAAAGTGCTGCCTCTGGTCGATCCTGTTGTAAGTAAACCGATTTGTCTGGCCACCTTAAGCCGAGACCCGGAATTGCCAACGGTTGGGGCTTTGCGCGCTGTGGTGACGTCTTTGCGGTGATAAGGTGTCGTTATCGTGCGATAGCGATAAGCGATTTGACGATATACTATTCTGATGAGACACGGAGCCTTAATCGGAGGGCATCATGGCACCATTAGATACCAAGCCATCAGGCGCACCCAAGGGCGTCTGGAAGTCAGGTAAAGGCAAAGGGCGGCATACGCCCAAAGGCCGTCAGTTCACGGATGAGGCGCAGGCCGAGATTGCGCGCCTACTGGGCGACCGCCCGCGTCGTCGCGATCTGTTGATCGAATTCCTGCATTTGATCCAGGATGAGCACGGCCATATCAGCGCCGACCATATCGCCGCGCTGGCGGTTGAGATGCGGATCGGTCAGGCCGAGGTCTACGAGACCGCGACGTTTTATGCCCATTTCGACGTAGTGAAAGAAGGCGAGGTGCCGCCGCCTGCGTTGACGATCCGTGTCTGCGACTCTCTCTCCTGCGAAATGGCCGGTGCCCAGCAGTTGCAAAAGGCCCTGGAAGATGGCTTGGACGCATCCGAAGTGCGTGTAGTGCGCGCGCCCTGCATGGGGCGTTGCGATACGGCCCCGGTGCTTGAGATTGGTCACAACCACATCGACCATGCGACCCCTGAAAAGGTGCAGGCCGCAATTGCCGCTGGTGATACTCACGCCCATCTGCCCGATTACGAAACCTTTGCCGCCTATGAGGCAAACGGTGGCTACGCCAAGCTGAAAGAGCTGCGCGAGAGCGGCGACTGGGAGAAAGTACAAGAAGACGTTTTGTCCTCAGGCCTGCGCGGTTTGGGTGGTGCTGGCTTCCCGTCCGGCAAGAAATGGGGCTTTGTACGCATGAACGAAGGCACCCGCTATCTGGCCGTGAACGGTGACGAGGGCGAACCCGGTACCTTCAAAGACCGTTATTATCTAGAGCGTGCGCCGCATGTTTTCCTTGAGGGTATGCTGATCGCTGCTTGGGCGGTCGAGGCAGAGACGTGCTTCATCTACATGCGTGACGAATACCCGGCGGTGCTGGAAATCCTCGCCCGCGAGATTGCCGCGTTGGAAGAGGCCGGGATCGTTGAGCCGGGTTACATTGACCTGCGCCGGGGTGCTGGTGCTTACATCTGCGGTGAAGAATCCGCGATGATCGAGTCGATCGAGGGTAAGAAGGGCCTGCCGCGCCACCGTCCTCCGTTTGTGGCGCAGGTTGGGGTCTTTAATCGTCCGACCTTGGTGCACAATGTCGAGACGCTGTATTGGGTCTCGAAGATCTGCCGCGAAGGGCCGCAGATTCTGAACTCTGTCGAAAAAAATGGTCGCAAGGGCCTGCGCAGCTATTCAATCTCGGGGCGGGTGACCAAGCCGGGTGTTTACCTGCTGCCTGCGGGTTCGACCATATTGGACGTGATTGAGGCCGCTGGCGGCATGATCGAAGGTCAGACCTTCAAAGCGTATCAGCCGGGTGGTCCATCCTCGGGTCTGCTGCCTGCGTCGATGGACGATATCCCATTGGATTTTGACACGCTGCAGCCACATGGCACCTTTATCGGATCCGCCGCTGTGGTGGTTCTGTCCGATCAGGACACCGCACGCGATGCAGCGCTGAACATGCTGCGCTTCTTCGAAGATGAAAGCTGTGGGCAGTGCACGCCTTGCCGGGCGGGCTGCGAAAAGGCTGTGAAGCTGATGCAGGCTGACAAGTGGGATCAGGATCTTCTGGAAGATCTGTGCCAGGTCATGGGCGATGCCTCGATCTGCGGTCTGGGGCAGGCGGCCCCGAACCCGATCCGTCTGGTCATGAAACACTTCGCTGACGAAATCTGAGGGAGACAGAGCCATGCTTGATGCAAGCCCAACCAAGACCGTCACCTTCAACCTGAACGGCGATGATGTCACCGTGCCCGAGGGCTGGACCATCTGGGAAGCCGCCAAGGGGCAGGGGTTCACGATCCCGCACTTATGTCACAAGCCTCAACCCGGCTATAAACCGGATGGCAACTGTCGCGCCTGTATGGTCGAGGTGGAGGGCGAGCGCACTCTGGTCGCCTCGTGCATCCGTCCGGCTGCGGACGGAATGGTGGTAAAAACCGATAGTGATCGGGCCGAGAAATCGCGCGCAATGGTCATGGAATTGCTAGTCGCCGACCAACCCGAAGAGGCGCACGATAAATCTAGCCACTTCTGGGATATGGCCAAGCTGAACGATGTCAGCGACAGTCGCTTCCCGGCGAAGGAGTTCGAGAAGATCCCTCTGCTGGATGACAGCCACGTTGCGATGCGCGTCAATCTGGATGCTTGCATCAACTGCAACCTCTGTGTCCGTGCTTGTCGCGACGTGCAGGTGAATGACGTGATCGGCATGGCCGGTCGCGGACACACCGCGCAGGTGGTGTTTGATCAGAACGACCCGATGGGGGATTCGACCTGTGTCGCATGCGGTGAATGTGTTCAAGCCTGCCCGACCGGTGCATTGATGCCAACCACTGTTCTGGACGATCAGCAGCAGGGGGACAGCAAGGATTACGATAGCGAAACCGAAAGTGTCTGCCCGTTCTGCGGCGTCGGCTGTAAGGTTTCGCTGAAGGTCAAAGACGGCAAGGTCAAATATGTCGAAGGCATCAACGGCCCGGCCAACGAAGGCCGCTTGTGTGTCAAAGGCCGCTTTGGTTTCGACTACATCCACCATCCACACCGCTTGACCAAGCCACTGATCCGGCGTGAGGATGCGCCTGCAAAGGGGTTGAATGTCGATCCGGGCAATCTGGGCACTCATTTCCGCGAGGCGACTTGGGAAGAGGCAATGGATCTGGCGGCCACCAAGCTGAAGGCGCTGCGTGATGAAGATCCGCGCAACGTCGCTGGCTTTGGTTCGGCCAAATGCACCAACGAAGAAGCTTATCTTTTCCAGAAGTTCATTCGTCAGGGCTTCAAGCACAACAACGTCGACCACTGCACCCGTCTGTGCCATGCCTCGTCCGTGGCGGCGCTGATCGAGAACGTGGGCTCAGGCGCGGTGACGGCCACCTTTAACGAGGTCGAGAACTCGGATGTGGTTATCATCATCGGGGCCAACCCGATCGAAAACCACCCCGTGGCGGCAACCTACTTCAAGCAGTTCACCAAGCGCGGTGGCAAACTGATCGTGATGGACCCGCGCGGCGTTGGTATGCGCAAGTTCGCAGACGAAATGCTGCAGTTCCGTCCAGGTGCTGATGTCTCGATGCTCAACGCGATCATGAACGTGATCGTCGAAGAGGAACTGTACGACAGCCAGTACATCCACCGCTGGACCGAGAACTGGGAAGCCGAGAAAGAGCATCTGCGCGCCTTCACGCCCGAAGCGATGGCGCCGATTTGCGGCATTGAGCCGGATCAGTTGCGCCGTGTCGCGCGTACCTTCGCACAGGCCAAGGCTGGTCTGATCTTCTGGGGAATGGGCGTCAGCCAGCACATTCACGGCACCGATAATTCCCGCTGCCTGATCTCGCTGGCATTGATGACCGGCAATGTTGGTAAACCCGGCGCGGGTCTGCACCCGCTGCGTGGCCAGAACAACGTGCAAGGCGCGTCTGACGCGGGTCTGATCCCGATGTTCCTGCCGGATTATCAGTCGGTTATGGATGACGGCATTCGGGCCAAATTCAACAATGTCTGGGACTCGGACGACTTCTCTAACGAGAAGGGCCTGACCGTGACCGAGATCATCGATCAGGCCTATGCGGGTAACATCAAGGGCATGTATATTCAGGGTGAAAACCCGGCCATGTCCGACCCGGATGTTGGTCACGCACGGGAAGCATTGGCCAAGCTGGAGCTGATGATCGTGCAGGATATCTTCCTGACCGAAACGGCCAACTATGCCGACATCATCCTGCCCGCCTCGGCGCTGTATGAAAAGAACGGCACCGTGTCGAACACCAACCGTCAGGTTCAGCGTGTGCGTCCGGCTGTGGCACCTCCGGGCGAGGCGCGTGAGGACTGGAAAATCACCGTCGAGCTTGCGCAGCGCATCGGGCTGAACTGGGACTACACGGATGTGTCTCAGGTCTTTGCCGAGATGAAGCTGACCATGGCGTCACTCGACAACATCACCTGGGAGCGGCTTGAGACCGAGACGATCACCTATCCATCGCTCAGTGAGACCGATCCGGGTCAGGCGATCGTGTTCGGTGACGGCTTCCCGCGGACAGACGGACGGGCCAAGTTCACCCCGGCCAGTGTCATCCCGCCGGATGAAGCGCCGGATGAGGAATACCCGATGATTGCCACAACCGGCCGTCAGCTGGAACACTGGCACACCGGGTCGATGACTCGCCGGTCCAACGTTCTGGATGCTGTGGAACCGGAAGCAAACTGTTCGATGAACCCTCGTCAGCTGAAACTGATGGGGATCGAGCCGGGCGAAATGATCCGTCTCACCACCCGTCGTGGCTCGATCGAGATCATGGTTCGAGCCGACCGGGCGATCGCCGAAGATATGGTGTTCATTCCGTTCGCCTATGTCGAGGCGGCGGCGAACATTCTGACCAACTCGGCCATCGACCCGTACGGCAAGATCCCCGAGTTCAAGTTCTCGGCCATTCGCGTCGAAAAGATCGAAGACGCCATCGCGGCGGAGTAAATCCGTCAAATACAGTATTGGAAGGGCGGCCCATTGGGTCGCCTTTTACTTTCCTTGACAGCAGCTTACCTGCGGCCAACCCTGTCACCGTTCTTGGTGGAGGAGTTTTACATGGCACGCCGTTTCGTCGATTTATCCGTTCCGTTGGAAACCGGGATTGTGTCCGATCCGCCGATCATGCTGCCGGAAATCGAATATCTGGCCCATGACCAGACCGCCGAACAAGTCATGTCCTTCTTTCCGGGCCTGCAGAAAGATGATCTGCCCGGCGGCGAGGGCTGGGCCATCGAACGCCTTCAGATCGCCACGCACAATGGCACCCATCTGGACGCGCCTTACCATCACCATTCGACCATGAACAATGGTGAGAGGGCGATCACCATCGACGAGGTGCCGCTGGAATGGTGCATGAACCCCGGCGTGAAACTGGATTTTCGCCATTTCGACGATGGTTATGTGGCGACCGCCGCCGACGTCGAAGCCGAGTTGAAACGGATTGGTCACGAATTGCAGCCGTTGGATATCGTGGTCGTGAATACCTCTGCTGGCACGCGGTATGGGCATCCGGACTATCTGGCCAAAGGGTGCGGCATGGGGCGCGAGGCAACGCTGTATCTGACCAAACGCGGGGTGCGCGTAACAGGAACTGACGCCTGGAGCTGGGACGCACCGTTTCCATTGACCGCGCAGGAATATGCTGAAACGCAAGATGCATCGATTATTTGGGAAGGGCACCGGGCCTCGATGGAGGTTGGCTATTGTCACATGGAAAAACTGACGAACCTTGAAACCTTGCCGCCAACTGGGTTCGAGATTTCCTGTTTCCCCTTCAAGATAAAAGGGGCCTCAGCCGGATTTATCCGCGCGGTCGCAATCTTTGAGACCCAAGAAGGAGCACTTGATGCAACTGACGCCTGAAACGCTGGCCGGGCATGACGGACCTTATGATGCCCCGCTTGAATTCCGTGGGTTCAAGGCGCGCCCCGAGTGGATTGACTATAACGGTCACATGAACGTGGGCTACTACGGCGTCGCCTTCGACAATGCGCTGGAGCTGTTGATGGTGGATCATCTTGGGCTGGGTGAGTCGCAGGTAAATGCGATGGGGCAGGGACCTTACATTTTGCAATCCCACATGAATTTCCTACGCGAAATACTGGAAGGTGAGGCCTTCAGCATCCGATTTCGACTATTGGACGCAGATCACAAACGCGGCCACTTTTTTGCGCAGATGGTGTCGGAAAAGGACGGCGTTGTTTGTGCCACGCAGGAAGCGCTCTTCATGAATGTCAGCCATACGACCGGCAGGTCGGTTGCCTATCCGGATTGGGCAGTCACACGCTTACAGCGCATGGTAAAGGATCATGCGGCGATCGACCTGGCCCCAGAGGTCGGACACCCGATCGGCATCCGCAGAAAGTGAACTGTGACCTGCTTAGTAGTCGCGCGAAAAGAAGACCCCAACACCAGTCTCACCCCGTCCATCTACAGTGCCTTTCACAGTGAAACTGTCGGTAACGTCCAGGTTCAGGTTCACCTCGGTGTCGCCTTCTGTGTTGACGGTGAAATCGGTGTAGAGGTTGTCGCTCAGATACGCTCCGGCGCCGAGCCGGCCCGCGCCACCGTCGGACACGCCGATGTCCACGGTGTCGACGCCCGTAGACTCGCGCAGGCCTTTGGTCGCGTCTCCGCCAGCGCCGCTGAGTTGTGCCAGCGAGGCCGCCATCTGAGCGATTACGAACGGTGACAACTCTGAGAAGCGATTACCGAACAGCAGCATGGCCAAAGCTTCCTCGGCTGGGCGCTCCGGGTCGGAAAAGACGTTGACCTCGGGCGAGTCCAGTGGTCCGGCGATCTCGATCGTTGCCGTGCCATCAGAGGTGCTGGTCGAGGATTCGAACTCGATATAGGGCGTCAGGTCCCCCTGCAGCGTAACAATGCCTTTGGTCAGTGCCAGTCTGCGGCCAAGAATGTCAAAATTACCACGGATCAGCTCGATCTGACCGGATGGAATGACCGAGGTAGTGGTGCCGCCGATGTGGATTTTTCCTCCCAGCTCTGCGTTGACACCACGCCCGCGGACAAACACGGCCTTGGGCGCCAAAAGACTGACGTCCAGCGCGATACGTGAAGCGCTTTTGCCTGCGCCTTCTTTTTCGACCAGACCAGCGCGCTCACGGGTGACATAGCCCGCCTGACTTTCGTTTACGTGCACGATGTCCGGAATGGGTGCCGCCCCCACGGCACCTGATGCAGCCGCGAGGTTGATATTGGTTTCGCCAAACGTGATCTGTCCAGCGATCGAGCTGTTACCCGCCAGCGCCCCGGTCATAGCAATTTGTCCGTTCAGCGTGGTTTCATACAGCAACTGATCGGTCAGTACGAGGCTGTTAAGGGCGGTCGTGATATTGGCATTGAATGGTGGTGAAAGGTCTACAGGCCCGCTGACGGTAAAATTGCCGCCTGCCCGTGGTCCGCCACTTAGGGAAATCGTGGCGCGGCTATTCGCAAGTTGGACCGATCCGCTGATGCCAGTGATCGTCTGTCCTGCGCCGGGAATTGCCAGCGACGTACCGGAAGTGGTGATCGAACCGGACAGGGATTCCAGTGCCGGTTTGCCAGACAGGGTAAGGTCATAGCGAGCGCTGCCGTCGATCTTGTTGGGCGTGATAAAGATATTGGCAATGCCAAGATTGACGCCGCCAACGGCTTTCATGTCCGCTTCTCCGGTGCTTTCGTCGAAGGTACCAGAGACTTTGCCGCTAATCTCCGCAGGCCCGTCGGCTTGGGCGTCGATTGTCCAGACACCCTTGTTGCGCTTAGCGCTGCCATTGGCGGCCACTGTACCCGGAAACTCAGGTACAAAACGCTCGATCCGGTTGAACTTGGCGTCAAAGTCCAGATCCGCCGACCCATCGCTGTCCACCGTCCCGGCAAGCTTGGCGTATGAGCTGTCGGGGCCATTCAGGTTGACCGTGCCTTCCACGCCCTTGGATGTCGGGGCAACGTTTCCATCCAACGTCAGTGGACCGGACATCGTGTTCAACACCCGCGCCAGATCGTCCAATTTGACCGAGAAATCCAGCCCGCCCGCTTGACGGTCCAGCTTGCCCGAAGCCGTCGCGGTTATGGCCGTTCCGTTCAGGCGGAACGTTTGAATGCTAAGGCCATCTTCCCCATTCTGTGCATCTACGGACAGGGTCGTCTGGCCCTGAATCAGCTTGTCCACGGCCTCGATGCCGGTCTGAATGTCGTTGGCATCGAGATTACCTTGAACATCGAAGGCTCGGGTAGACAGGGTACCGTTGCCTTGCACGTTTGCCGCGATCGAACCCGCCAGATCACGCCCGGCCAAACCGGAAAACAGGGACAGGTTCGGCACGCTCAATTGCGCTTGCCCATCTGCCGACAGATCTCCGGTAGGGTCGTCGACGGTTGCCTGAACCTGTGCGCTAAGGGCGCGGCCATTCACCGAAGCGCTGCGGATGTCGATACTGTCTGCGGTTCTGGCACCGTCCCATTCGATCTCGGTTCTGCCGGTCAGTAGCGGGTCAATATCGGCCATGCCGGTCTTGACGTTCTGACCTGTCACGCTGGCCGTGCCGTCAAATTCCAGCGATTGTACCGTGCCTGTACCGTTCACGGTCGCCTGTAGGGAACCGCCAAGGTCGCGTTTTGCCAAGCCAGAGAAGACCGACAAGTCCGATGCGTTGACCCGGGCCTGCCCATCAATGGTCAGGTTGCCGTCGGGCGTCGTCACAACACCGCTGGCCACGGCTTTGGCGGCCTCACTGTCCAGATCGAATTCACGGATAGTTATGCCGTTTGTGCCGCGGCTTGCGTCCAGAGTGATCGTGGTCTCTCCGGTGATAACCGGGTCGATATCGTCACGGCCAGTAGACAAGTCGCGGCCCTGAACCATGACTTTGCCGTCAAAGCTGCGTTCCAGCGGTGAACCTTTTCCGGTCACGCTGGCCGAGACCTGCCCACCAAGGTCCAGCTTGGCAAGGTCCGAAAAGCGCGACAGGTCAGTTGCGTCCAGCTTGGCTGTTCCGTCGACGCTCAAGCCGCTGGTCAGCCCGGAAATCAGCGCGTCCAGCGCCAGCGTGTAGTCAGAGCCCACAAGCTCGAACCCAGAAAGGTTCAGTGACTGGTCGCTGCTATAGTCGAACTGGCCATCAAGCGTGATGCGATCGCCCAAAGCCGTGGTGAGCGCGTCGTCGGCCATGTCTATTCCGCCGACCGCGATTTGTACGTCGCCATCGATAGTCAGAACCTCGCCCTGATCCAGGGTGCCTTGTGCGGTGATCCGGGCATCACCCAGCTTGACCTGCGGGGACGCGAATTCGTTGGCCGTCAGGCTCAGATCCCAAAGATTGCCGTTCTGGCGGTCAAACAGGGCCGAAATTTGTGCCGCCTTGAGCGATGTGTCGCCTCCTGCCACGGGCAGAACGACGGCTTCCCCATCTGGCGGGGTGATGCGCCCTTGCAGGGCGGCCAGTTGCAGAGTGCCGCCTTCAGCCAGCTGCAATTCACCTTTCAGATCCAGCGCCTGCGTGGTGAGTTCCAGATCCGAGATGTCCAGCGCGCCTTCGGGCTTGGTCTGGCCATCGACATAAAGCCGTGATTTTGGGCCGAAGAACGGATCGATGTCCTCCCCCAGAAAGGGTGTCAGATCGCCGTTCAGATCAGCGGTGAACGCAATGCCTTTCGCTGCGCTGCTCTCGGCCGCCTGCAGCTGAACCTGCCCAGTGACGCGCATCTGATTGTCGCTGCTCAGCCCGATATCGGCGGTAAAGTCCGTCAGAGGACCCGCGCCCTTGGCTGTCAGGCCGATCGGTGGGCTGTCAGGGATTTTCAGCGCGGTTGAAATCAGACCGCCAGAGGCTTCGTTCACTTGCAAATCCAGATTGATCTCACTTGTTGAGTTCTGGAAACCAGCGGCCAGCTTGATCTCATCACCTGCGCGATCCAGTCGGATCACGTCCAGATTGGTGTCCAGCGCCCCATCTGCCAGCGACAGGTTGCCTGTCACGCTCAGATCAGCAGCGACACCGATCAGCGGCTCACCCAGAGACAGCTCATCCACCCGGATTTCACCGATTTCGATGGAAACCGGCAGTTCGGGCAGTTGAAACGGTTGCGTTTCCGCCGAAGCAGGTGGTTCTTCCTTGGTCGTTGATCCCGGCGCACGGGCAACATCGATTTCCTGCGCGGTCAGAGAGTTGACCGAAAACCGGCCGCGGATAAGCGCCAGACGGTTCCAGTCAAGTTCGGCGTCCTTGATGGTCAGCCAAACACCTTCATCATCGGCAACTGTGATCTCGTCAATTGTCGCGCGGGCGCTCAGCGCGCCTTGCAGGCCCTTAACGGTCACGTTTTGGTCGTCGCCGGAGAGCGTATCCTGCAGGAAGTTTTCCAGCATGCTGCCGCCTTCTTCCTGCGCGGCAAGTGGCAGAGGGGCAGACAGCATCAGCCCCGAAAACAATAACGGATATGCGCGACGTCCAATCAAAATGCCTGTCCGATCCCGATATAAAACTGCAAACCGTCGCCGGTGTCGCCCTGCACTGGAACGGCCAGATCCAGCCGCAAAGGACCAAAACCGCCCAGATCATACCGAACCCCAAGTCCGGCACCCGCGTGATATTCTGCGCCGCTGCCGATGAATGAGGATGTGTCAACGGTACCGTAGTCATAAAACCCGACCAGAGATATGGCTTCGGTGACTTTGCCGCGCACCTCCGCGGAAAGACCAAGGAAAGATTTGCCGCCTGCGATCCCAGTGCCGACAGGGATGCCAAGACTCTCGTAGGGTTGGCCCCGAACCGTTCCGGCACCGCCCGAGAAAAACAGGAAGTCTGGCGTTACACCGTCCGGCGACGGCCCGAGCACTGATCCCAGCTGTACGCGCCCAGCCAGAACCAGCCGTCCGCCGGTGCCGAGGCTGGTATAGCCGCGCCCATCAAAAAACATGCGTATGCCGCTTTCGGTTTCGGACAGACCAGCAAAGGGCGTGATCTGCGCGTCCAGATAAAAGCCGCGCGTTGCGCTGACTTTACTGTCGCGCTCGTCCCATTCCGAACGCAAGGGAAGGATGAAATATCGGAACCTGCGGTCATCGCCATAGGCGTCGTCCGCGCTGGACCACTGAAACCCGGCTGAGGCTTCGGCATATAGCCGATCAGAGAACGTGCGCCGGGCACCGTAGGCCAGCGACGCAACGGTGACATTGTAGTTTTCTGTGTTGCGCCGTTCCAGAAGCGTGTTCCAGAAAGTGTTGTCATCGGGACCAAGCCGGTCGGGCTGATCCAGACGCAAGCCGATCCGGCCGTCGATATCCTCGGCACCGCCGATATTACGGACTGCCGCCTCGAACCGCAGGCGTTCGGCACGTCGGAATACGTTGCGATGCGTCCAGGTCGCGGTCACGTCTACACCGTCGCGCGACGCGATCTCGGCGCCAAAGGTCAGTCGACGTTTTGGCAAGTCTTCAAACGTGGCGTCGAAATCCAATGTGCCGTCCGGGTTCGGAGTGTCCCTCTCTTCAATCGAAACAACGTTGAATGTCCCGGTCCGCCGTAACCGTGTGCCGACCTTCTGGATTTTCTCTGGCGAATATACTTCGCCTGCCGGAAACCCGGCGATCTTTTCTATTGACCGGTGGCGCACATCGGTGTCGCCCTTGATGAGCATTTTGCCAAATCTCAGGCGCGGGCCGGGGGTAAGGTCGATCTCGGCATCCAGCTTGGCCTCGGCATGGCGGGCAATGACTTTCTGGCCTTCGACTTCGGCCTTGGCATGACCCGCGTTGCGCCAACCCTGCACGCCAGCGGACGCGGCTTGTTGAATGGCGCCGGTGGTTGCGAGTTTGCCGACCGCAAACTCCTCGGGCAGAACTGTTTCGGGCGTTATCGGTTGTACGATGGCTTCGCCAAAGGTGAACTTGGGGCCGGTGTTGACCGTGATTACCGCGCTATTGATCTGCGCCGGTACGCTGAGCGAGCTGATCTCAGCTGCTTCTTTTCCGTCCAGTTTGATGCTTACGACTGGGCTGAAATACCCTTCGTCATAAAGAATTTGGACGAGAGTGCGATAATCCGAAAGCGCCGCCGACAAGATCTCAAGCGGCGTGTCCAGCCCGCGAGATTCGGCCGTCGTAACCGAGGAGGTTTCCTCCATCCGCTCGACAAGCTCTTTTGAAGCACCCGGAGCTGTTAAGGTGGTTTCCAGCGCGGCCAATGCGGTCGGCAGGGTCATTGCAATCGCGCCGAGAAGGCATCTCTTCAAAAAGGCGCGCGGCCTGCTCCCCGGCATCTGATAGCTCCAACTGCCCCAACTCGAAATCACATTTGCCGTTTTTTGCAAATCAACGGCTGATTACATTCATGTTAGAGCATCAGAGTCCTTGCAGGAAAAGACTAAATCCAGCGTCGCCTGAATTTTGCGACCTGTGTGATTGATCGGTCTCGGGATCAGGAACCTGCGTTGCGAAACCAGCGGATGATTGCTTCTCGGTCCTCGGGCTCCATGTAGGTGACGTTTGCGGGGGGCATCGCATGGCTGACCCCCGCCTGCAGATAGATTTGCTGGGCGTTGCGGGCAATGTCGCCTTCAGTTTCCAGCAATACGCCCTTTGGCGCCCACAAAATGCCCTCCCACACCGGTTCGCGTGCGTGGCACATTGAACAGCGACCCAGAACGATGTCATGGGCCTCTTCAAATCCATCGGCGGCGGCATATTTCTGTTCAAATGGTGTCAGCGGCTGTGCTTCGGCCTCCTCCAGAGGTTTGTACATAGGGGCGGTAGACAACCACATGATAGCGATGAACAACAGTGCTGTGACCAGCCACGTCCAGGTCGGATCGCCTGCCCGTGCGTGGCGTGTGTTGAAATAGTGCCGGATGGTCACGCCCATCAGGAAGACCAGCGCCGCGATGATCCAGTTGTATTCCGTCGCAAAGGCCAGCGGGTAATGGTTCGACAGCATCAGGAACACGACCGGCAAAGTCAGATAGTTGTTATGCGTCGACCGTAGCTTGGCGATTTTGCCGTATTTTGGATCAGGTGTGCGGCCGTTCTTCAGATCGTCGACCACGATGCGTTGGTTCGGCATGATGATGAAGAACACATTGGCTGTCATGATCGTAGCAGTGAATGCCCCCAGATGCAGCATCATGGCGCGACCGGTGAAAACCTGATTGTAACCCCAGCCCATAACAACCAGCAGCACGAACAGAAGCACCATCAGAAGGGTCGGACGTTCACCCAGACCTGATTTGCACAGGAAATCATAGATCAGCCAACCAACTGTTAGCGAGGCGGCCGAGATCAGGATGCCTTGCCACAACGCAAGATCGGCTTTCTGCGCGTCGATCAGATACAATTCTCCACCGACCCAGTACACGATCATCAGCAATCCGGCCCCGCTGAGCCAGGTCGCGTAGCTTTCCCATTTGAACCAAACCAGGTGTTCCGGCATCCGTTCGGGCGCAACTAGGTATTTCTGAATGTGGTAAAAGCCGCCGCCATGTACTTGCCATTCCTCGCCATCCGCCGGGCCGGGGATGTCGCGGTTCAGACCAAGGTCCAGTGCGATGAAATAAAATGAGGATCCGATCCAGGCAATGGCGGTAATAACGTGCAGCCAGCGCACGGCAAAAGCCATCCAGTCCCAGAACACGGCGAAGTCGTACATGAGAAAGCTCTCCGATTGGTTGCCGTCACACTAGGCAAAGGGCACTTTCTTCGGTATTCCCTGATATTGTCAAACTGTATCAAAAAAAACGAAAAGATGTCCTATCTAGACAACATCCGCACCTTTGTCAGGGTTTACGACCTTGGCAGTATGTCCGCTGCCGGGCGAGACCTGCGAATCTCGCCAGCGGTGACGTCGGCGCGGATATCTCAGCTGGAAGATCATCTGGGCGTGCGCCTGTTTCAAAGAACGACGCGCAACCTCAGCCCGACAGAGCAGGGGCGGGCATTCTATCCCGGTGCCGTGGCTGTTCTGGATGCGGTGGACGATGCCGAAGCGCAGGTCGTCCACCTGACCGAAGCGCCGCGTGGATCGTTGTTTGTGGCTGCTCCACTAGGGGTCGGGCGCAGGGTTTTGGCGCCACACGTACCTGATTTCCTTGCGGAATATCCCGAGATCGACGTACGCTTGCGGTTGACGGACAGATCCGTTGATCTGACGACCGAAGGTTTGGATCTGGCCTTTTTTATCGGCCAGCCTGAAGATAGTACTCTGCGTATTCGAAAGATCGCCGACTGCCAGCGCGTGCTTTGTGCCGCTCCGGCCTATGTTGAACGCAGGGGCATGCCTGCAACGGGCGCGGACCTGGTTTCCCAGCGCCATGAATGCCTGAACCTGAGGTTTCCCGGCGCGACCGAGTTTCAGTGGCAATTGGAAACGCCCGACGGTCCCAAGCGGTTCGCAGTCTCTGGCCGGTTCGAATGTGACGACGGTGATGTGCTGACCGACTGGGCGCTGTCGGGGCAAGGGATTGCTATGAAACCGGTTTTTGAAGTGGCCGAACACCTCAGTTCGGGGCGTCTGGTCCCCGTTGCGGTCGAAACGCCGCCGGTGTCTGTTCAAATGGCCTGCCTGTACACCCATCGCCGCCATCAGGACCCTAAGGCGCGTTTGTTCATGGATTTCATGATTGCGCGGATCGGCAAGGTCGTGCGTGGGTCGGAAACTGCTGACACATAAAGCTGCCGCTTAGCGGCAACCCCATCCCGCGGTTCAACTGCCCCGGTAGGTCGAATAGCCGTAAGGGGAAAGCAGCAGAGGCACGTGATAATGTGCGTCGGCATCAGACATGCCAAACCGGAGCGGCACCTGATCAAGAAACAGCGGGTCCTCAGCAGCTTGACCTGAGGCGCGCAGATAGTCTCCTGCGAAAAAAACCAGCTCGTAAGTGCCAGTTTTGAACGAGTCTTGTGGCAAGATTGGGCTGTCTGTGCGCCCGTCCGAATTGGTCTCCATCTCGGCGATTTTGCGATGGGAGTTCCCCGACACCCGATAGAGTGCGATTTTCAACCCTTCAGCCGGGCAGCCGCGTGCAGTGTCCAGAACATGGGTTGTCAGATAGCCAGCCACAGGTCTCTCCTTTGATTTGTCTTTTGCTTTGTCACAGTGTGGCGCAAAGTCCGAAACAGTGGAAATGCCGAAAGAACCGGAAACAGCGTTCGGATTGATTTGATAATCATCGGCGTGTTTCTGAGGTAAAGCTATTCAAAAGTTCAAGAATGGAAGATGCCATGCAGCCCCCTCGCTATCCTCGTGACATGATTGGCTACGGTGCCAACCCGCCAGACGCCCAATGGCCAGGCGGTGCAAAGCTGGCCGTTCAGATCGTGCTGAACTACGAAGAGGGCGGCGAGAACTGTGTTCTGCACGGCGATGCAGCGTCCGAGGCGTTTCTGTCCGAAATCGTGGGGGCCGCGCAATGGCCAGGCCAGCGCCATTGGAACATGGAGTCGATCTATGAGTACGGCGCGCGCGCCGGATTCTGGAGGTTGCACCGGTTGATGCAGGATCTGCCGATCACGGTCTACGGTGTCGCGACTGCTCTGGCCCGCTCGCCGGATCAGGTGGCCGCGATGAAGGCTGCGGGCTGGGAGATTGCCAGCCACGGCCTGAAATGGGTCGAACACAAAGACATGCCCGAAGACGAAGAGCGCGCACAGATTGCCGAGGCGATCCGCCTACATACCGAAGTTGTCGGGGAACGTCCGCGCGGTTGGTACACGGGGCGCTGTTCGGAAAACACCGCTCGTCTGGTGGCAGAAGAGGGTGGTTTTGCCTATGTGGCCGACACATATGCGGACGACTTGCCGTACTGGATGCAGACCGGTGGGCGGGATCAGTTGATCGTGCCCTATACACTGGATTGCAACGACATGCGCTTTGCCACGCCGCAAGGCTTCAACGCGGGTGACCAGTTCTATTCTTACCTCAAGGACAGCTTTGACGCACTTTACGCCGAGGGCGAGGGCGGAGCGCCCAAGATGCTGTCGATTGGCTTGCACTGCCGCCTGATCGGACGACCGGGCCGGGTGATGGCGTTGAAACGGTTTCTGGAATACGCGCGCGGCTTTTCCGATGTCTGGTTTGCAACACGGTTGCAGATCGCCGAGCACTGGGCCGAACACCATCCGGCGGTGCCGCATCCGAAACCTGCCCAGATGAATCGCGATGCGTTCGTGGCGGCGTATGGTGGCATCTTCGAGCATTCCGCCTGGATTGCCGAACGGGCGTATGAGTTGGAATTGGGGCCGGCGCATGACACGGCCGGAGGGCTGCACAGTGCATTGACCCGCATGTTCCGATCCGCCTCTGCGGACGAAAGGATGGGTGTCCTGACCGCGCACCCGGATCTGGCCGGAAAGCTGGCGCAGGCAAAGCGGCTGACGCAGGAAAGCACGTCCGAGCAGGCTTCGGCCGGGTTGGATGCTCTGACAGATGATGAGCGTGCGATGTTCACGGGCTTGAACCAGAAATACACCGAGAAATTCGGTTTTCCGTTTATCATCGCCGTGCGTGATCACGACAAAGCGTCCATCCTCCAGGCGTTTCAACGGCGGATCGATCAGGATAAAGACACCGAATTCGCAGAGGCTTGCCGTCAGGTCGAGCGGATCGCCGAATTCCGGTTGCAGGACATTTTACCCTCATGAGCGCGCAAGTCGGGACTGCGCCTTTGACGGCCAAGGCATTTGCCCCATTCGGTGATGTCATCGAAGTGACCGGTGATCCGGACAAGATCATCAATCAGGGGCAATGTGGTCGCTACCATGATCTGGCGCGACTGGATTTCACAGACGGGCGCGCCGGTATCAGCCTGTTCAACGCCAATCCGCGATCCTTGCCCTATCAACTGGATATGGTAGAGCGTCACCCCGAGGGTAGTCAGGCTTTCATCCCAATGACACATCAGCCTTTTCTGGTTGTCGTGGCCCCGGATGAGGGCGGGCGGCCCGGACATCCGCAGGCATTTGTGACCAAGCCCGGACAGGGTGTGAACTATTTTCGCGGCACTTGGCATGGGGTGCTGACCCCATTGTACGGACCCGGCTTATTCGCTGTGATTGATCGGATTGGTGGGGGGGCTAATCTGGAGGAGTTCTGGTTTGACGCGCCGTTTGAGATAATAGGCGGATAGGGAACTCCCGCCCGGTCAATGCGCATCAAAGATGCTTGTGACCCGTTGGGCCAAGCAGCGCGCGGGCAAGCCCGCCCGCTGCGCCCGCGCAAATTCAGCCATCTGTCATAAGGCGGGCAACATCCAACATGCGTGCCGAAAATCCCCATTCGTTGTCATACCAGCCGAAAACACGGACCTGATGTTCACCGACCATACGTGTCTCGGGTCCTGCGATAACCAGTGACTCTGGGCGTGTACGCAGGTCTGACGAGACCAGAGGGTAATCTGTCCAACCCAGCACGGGCGATGTCTGGACGGCTGCGCGCAGTTCGGCTTCGAACAAGTCGGGTGACATTCCGCGATCCAGCGTCACCACCAGATCAATGGCGGATACACTGGCCGTCGGGACCCGAACAGCAGCGCCCGAGATGCGCCCGGCCAGATGCGGCATGACGTCGTCGATCAGGTGGGTGGCGCTGGATGTGGTGGGCACCATAGACAGCGCGCCGGCGCGCGAACGGGCCAGATCGCCGCGTGGTGCGTCCACCATTGGTTGGCTGTTCGTATAGCAGTGAATCGTTGTCATATGGGCTGACGCGATCCCGCCAATCTGATCCAACACTTTGACCAAGGGCGCAAGCCCGTTGGTTGTGCAAGACGCGTTGGACACGATGCGAGCGTTGCCCAACTGATCTTCGTTGGCCCCCAGAACGATTGTGATTTGGGTCGCGGGCGAGGGGCCAGAGATCAGCACCTTGCGAGCCCCGGCGGTCAGGCCCTGACTGGCCACATCCGAGGTACGGGCAACGCCGGTGCAATCCATCAGAACGTCGACACCGGCCAGATCGACATGTGCCAGATTGGGGCTGTGCGTCATGGGGATTGTGCGCCCATCGACGACGATCGCCGCGTCGCCCTGTTCTACTGTGCCGGGGTAGGGGCCAAAGGTGCTGTCATATTTGAACAGGTATGCGCAAGTCTCAAGCGGGGCGATGTCGTTGATCAGAACCAGCTCAATATCCGTGTCCTGCGGCAAAGCCAGCAGCTGCCGCAGGATTGTGCGGCCAATACGGCCGAATCCGTTGATTGCAAGTTTCATGCGCAAGCTATGGCAGCGCGCTGCCAATAGCTCAATGCCCGTTGTGACCTATGGTCAGTTGCAACTAACCTGCGAAAAGAACTGGCCCGAGATGTTCTGGTACATGCTGGCCACGATCGGTCTGCACCCGGTCGCTTGCTGAAAGGCGGCTATGGCCTGAATGGTGCGCAGGCGCGGCGGTGGGCCAAAGGGGTTCAGGTTGTTGTTGTCGCGCGTCGCGCGGTACACGACCGGAGCGTCCGAGACCTGTGTCACCGCCCAGGTGCGGCTCATGACAAAAACCTGCTTGGTTTCTTCCTTTGCGGCGACAGGCGTTGCATCAAATGCCGTCAAACCAATCGCAACAGCCAGTGCCAGCATCGTTACACGCAGTACCATTGAACAATCTCCAGTGCTAAAATCCGCTATCATTTCACCAGATTCACGCGCTTCTGTGAACCCCTGACCGAAAAAAGCGTTTAAAAGCCTAGCGTTTGGACAACATCAGCGGCATGTGCCGGTTCACATCCTTGTAAAGCAGATAGCGAAAGCGCCCAGGTCCGCCTGCATAGCAGGCCTGCGGGCAAAAGGCGCGCAACCACATGTAATCGCCGGCCTCTACCTCGACCCAATCCTGGTTCAGCCGATAGACCGCCTTGCCTTCCAGCACGTACAACCCGTGTTCCATGACATGGGTTTCGGCAAAGGGAATCACGCCGCCGGGTTCGAAATTGACGATGTTGACGTGCATGTCATGACGCAGATCCTGCGGATCGGTGAAGCGGGTCGTGGACCAGCGCCCCTCAGTTCCGGGCATTTCGACGGGCGATACATCACGTTCATTGGTGATGATCGGATCTGGCGCAGGCAGGCCGGGAACGGCTTCATAGGCTTTGCGAACCCAGTGGAATCGGGCGGTTTTTTCGGCGCCGTTTTGCAGCGTCCAATCCGATCCGGGCGGGATATAGGCGTATCCGCCGGTTTCGAGGACATGGACAGCACCTCCTAATGTCAGGGTCACCTCACCTTCGACAACAAAGAGAACGCCCTGCGCCTGAGGGTCAGTTTCAGGGTGGTCGCTGCCGCCGCCGGGCTGAACTTCCATGATGTATTGCGAAAACGTCTCGGCAAATCCGCTGAGGGGGCGGGACAGAACCCAAAGCCGGGTGCCTTCCCAGAACGGTAGATTGCTGGTGACGATGTCGCGCATGGTGCCTTTGGGGATAACCGCATAAGCGTCGGTAAACATGGCGCGGTCGGTCAACAGCTGGTCTTGTCCGGGGTGTCCGCCTGTGGGCGCGTAATAGGTGGGCTGTGCCATTTCATGCCTCTGGTTCGTGTTTGAGGCACTATGAGGCGATTGGCGCGGCGGTCCTAGCACCCGAGTCGCGATAGGTTTGTTCGGTATTATTTGAAGGTCGGCCAGCGGGGCTTGGCCCCCGTTCCTCGGCGGTATAGTCTTGTGACCAAACTTATTTTAGCAAGGCGAGAAGATCATGAAAGCCTGGATTTCACACTTTTTTGCAGCAGCCGTTGTGATCGGCGCGGTTTCACTGGCACAGGCCAAGCCACTTTCGAGAATCATCGCTGAAATGGGGTTGAGCCCCGAAGACTACAGTGTCGTCAACGCCACGACCAATGCGATGTTGGCAGATGGAACGCCTCAGGTCGGAACCGAACGTAACTGGTCGAACGACGACACCGGATCAAAAGGTACTGTCCGGGTGCGCGAGGTTCGGGACAATTGCGTGCATCTTCAGCATTTCATTGTGCCTGCCGGGGCCGAACAATCACGCGAAGTCAGAACCCGCAACTGCCGGGACGCCGGCGGAAACTGGGTTCTGACGCCCTGATTTCGACTCAGTAGCCGCGTGTGCGGTCGACTTCGTGCAGTAAGGGCTTCCCTGCGGACAACCGTTGGAAATTCTCTGCAACGTCCGCCAATGCTTCGCCTAAGTGCCAGCCAGAAACATGCGGAGTGATTGTGACGCCAAGGTGTGCCCAGAGCGGACTGTCTGAGGGCAAGGGTTCTGTACTGGTTACGTCCAGAACGGCGTGGCCGGGCGTTCCACGGTCCAAGGCTTCGATCAGCGCAATTTCGTCAATCAGATCACCACGCCCTGCATTCAACAGCTGACTGCCGGGCTTCATGGCGGCCAACATCTGCGCATCGAACAAGCCGACAGTTTGCGGCGTGGACGGCAGAATGGCGCAAACGTGGTCGCATTGGCCAAGCAACGTCGGCAGCGCATCCTCGCCATGCAGGCAGGTCACGCCTTCGATTTCTTTCGGGGATCGGCTCCATCCCATGACCTGAAATCCGATGGCGCGCAGCATCCTGGCGCTGCGGGTGCCGATATGGCCCAGGCCCAGAACGCCCACTACGGTGTCCGGCGTGAATATCGGGGCTTTGGGCACCCATTCTGCCTTGCGCTGGGCAGCTTCGTGAAATGCCATGTTCCGTTGATGGTGAAGGACATAAGCGACGAACCACTCGGCAATACCTTGCGCGGGCGCATCGGGCTTGAGCCGTGCGATACGGACGTGATCGGGCAGGCTCGGGTTGCCAACAATCGTTTCTACGCCCGCGCCCAGTTTCTGGACCAGTTGCAGGTTCGGCAGCCGTTTGGGGTGGTCGTTGTTCAGGCCGACAACAGCGACCATGGTGATTTCGCTTGCATCTCCAATCGTTTCCCGGGTTCGCACATCCGCGCCGGGGTTTATGTTTCGGATCGTTTTGGCGATGTCATCATCGCTTATCCAGTCGGTCAGACCGGTTTCGATCAGTAGCGCCATGAATCACCCTCGCAATTTCATTTTGATTGAGTTGACGTTCCGTCACACAGCTAGACATTCTATCGGCAGCTAAGTCATTCTCTGTTCAAAGGTAAAGCCCGCTCTTTGGGCCTGAGGAGGAAAGCTCATGAACATGTCATTCGGTCTGCGTGAAGAAAATCGCGCACTGCTACAACGTGTGGCAGATATGATCCGGGATGAGATCATGCCGCTGGAAGAAGAATACCAGGCCGAAATCGATAAGGGCGACCGCTGGCAATACACCGAACGTCAGGCTGAAATCCTCGAAGGGTTGAAAGCCAAAGCCAAGGCTGCCGGACTTTGGAACTTTTGGTTGACAGACAGCGACAAGGGCTTTGGCTTGACCACGGTCGAGTATGCTTACTTCGCCGAAGAGATGGGCAAAACGCCTCTTGGGGCCGAGGTGTTCAACTGTTCGGCCCCCGATACCGGTAATATGGAAGTGTTCGAGCGCTATGGCACGGACGAGATGAAAGAGCAGTGGCTGAAACCCCTGCTGAACGGCGATATCCGGTCCGCGTATTTGATGACAGAGCCGGACGTGGCGTCATCGGATGCTACGAATGTATCGATGTCCTGTGTGCGGGACGGGGACGACTATGTACTGAATGGTGAAAAATGGTGGTCATCGGGGGCGGGTGATCCACGGTGCAAGGTCTATATCGTCATGGTCAAGACGGCAGGTGACGAGCAACCCAAACACAAGCGGCAGTCGATGATTGTTGTGCCTGCCGATGCGCCAGGGATCGAGGTTCTGCGACCGATGCAGGTTTACGGCCACGATGATGCCCCGCACGGCCACATGCACATTCGCTTTACCAACGTTCGGGTTCCCGCCGAGAATATCCTGCTGGGCGAAGGCCGCGGGTTCGAGATCGCGCAAGGTCGCCTTGGGCCCGGCCGTATCCACCATTGTATGCGCGCAATTGGTCAGGCTGAAACGGCGCTGGAACAGATGTGCAAACGGTCGCTGCAGCGCGAAGCCTTCGGCAAGAAACTGGCGCAGCTGGGGGCCAATTTCGATATTATTGCCGAATGCCGGATGGAGATTGAAATGGCGCGCTTGCTGTGCTTGAAGGCTGCCTGGTACATGGATCAGGGCGATGCCCGTGCGGCGGCACCCTGGATTAGCCAGATCAAGGTCGTTGCCCCGCGTGTCGCACTCAAAGTCATCGATGAGGCCGTTCAGATGTTCGGCGGGCAGGGGGTCAGTCAGGACACGCCCCTGGCGACGGCCTGGACCCATGTGCGTACTTTGCGGCTGGCCGATGGGCCGGATGCGGTACACCGCCGTCAGGTGGCGCGGGCCGAGTTGAAAAAGCACACGCAGGAAAAAGTCTGAGGTTCTAGATGGTGCTGAAACCGGATCTGAAGGAACAATCCTATTTCCACGTTCGGACTGACGGAGCTTTTGTCGGCAATGATCCCGCACGCGGGCCGTGGTCTGCGGATCATTGTCATGCGGGCCCGGTCGCGGGGCTGATCGTTCGTGCAGCTGAAACAGAGGTTGGGCCGGAAAAGATGTTGACACGGCTGACGGTGGATCTGCTGCGCCCGCTACCGTTGGCAGGTTTGCGTGTGGCGGCAGAAACGACGCGCCATACCAAAACGTTAGCGACGACGCGTGTCACGGTGCACGATCTGGATGACACGCTGTGTGCCACGGCTACGACAATGCACATAGTACGGCGTGATTTGGGGCCGGTTCCAAACATCACGATGCCGCCGCCCAATCTTGACGACGCAGTGACTGGCCCGTTCCCGATTGGCGAAACCCTCCACGACCTGCCGGGATTCGCAAACCATTCGGATATTCTCTACCCCAAGGATGGTAACCAGAACGCCGGTCCAAAGACGGTCTGGATGCGCACCCCGAAGCTGTTGGAGGGCGAGGCGCAATCGCTGATTCAGGCGCTATGCCCTCTGGCGGATTGCGGGAACGGGATCTCGTGGAATGCACCAACATCTGAGATGGGGTTCATGAACACGGACCTGACGGTGCAGATTCAACGCGAACCCACGTCGGACTGGTTGGCCTCACAGTCCTTATCCCATTGGCAATCGTCGGGAATAGGAATGTCACAATCGGTTCTGTTCGACACCGAAGGCCCGGTCGGAACAGCCCTGCAGACGTTGGTTTTGTTCCCGCCGAAGTGACCGGTTTGGCCGGTTCCTGCACGGGTCTGTCGAAACACGTTGCCGGGCACGGGCCAAGCCCCTATCTTTTGCCTATGCGATGGCTCATAACCCTTTTCTCCTGTTGCCTGCCGGTTCCGGTATTGGCCCACCCGCATGTCTTTATCGACACCGGGCTGGAATTTATTGTGGATGATAGCGGCCAGTTGACCCATGTCAGGGTAACTTGGGCGTATGATGAGCTTTTCTCTTTGTTTCAGCTTGAAGATATGAAGCTGGATCAGGATTCCGATGGCATTCTGACCGAGAGCGAAGAAAAGTTTCTGTCCGGCTTTGATGCCCAGTGGGTCGAAGGATATAATGGCGATCTCGTGGTGTTCGCCGATGGTGCGCCGGTCGATTTGTCAGGGCCGATGGAGGCCAAAGCGACCACCGAGGATGGCCGTATCGTGACAACCCACCTGCGCGCGGTGGAAGGCGGTGGAGTGCCGGCAACCGCAGTCGTCGCAAAAGCATATGATGAATCTTACTACACGGCTTATGAAGTGACCCGCCCGGTATCGGTATCTGGACCCACCTCTTGTCAGATCAGCCGGATTGACGCGGATATTGACGGGCAACTGGCGCAGATGCAGGCGTTCCTACAGACCTTGGACGCCGACTATGACCTTGAAGAAAACGATATCCCCCTGGTTGGGGAAAGCTTTGCGACCGAGGTCCGTCTTTCATGTCCAAGTACCTGATTGTTCCTGTAGCCATCGCCGTTGGTCTGTTGCTGTGGTTTTGGGGCAGCGGTGGTTTTGACCATTTGGCCGCTTGGGCCGCTGGTGAGCAGCGGGAGTTTCAGAACCAGATCGCCCGCGCTTTGCGCGCCGCGCGCGCGGAACAACCCGAGGCCGTGGCAACACTGCTGACAGTCTGTTTTGCTTACGGCTTTTTTCACGCCGTCGGTCCTGGCCACGGCAAAGTACTGATCGGCGGTTATGGGTTGGGTCGCAACGTGGCCTTTCTGCGTCTGTCCGCGATCAGCTTGTTGTCCAGCTTGGGGCAAGCGGTGACGGCAGTGGTTCTGGTCTATGCCGGGGTACTGGTGTTCCAGATGTCTCGGGCAAGCCTTGTCGACACGACTGAAAAGGTTATGGCCCCGATCAGCTATGGTGCCATTGCAGCGATCGGTTTGTGGTTGATTTTTCGGTCCATTCGCAGTTTTGCGCGACGCCATCGCAGCCAAAACGTGCATCATCATGGCCACGACCACTCGCACGACCACTCGCACGAGGATGGTCACGAACATCACGACCATGACCATGGTGTCTGTTCTGATTGTGGGCATCGCCATGGTCCTACTGCCGACGAAGTGGCCCAAGTCGGTAGCCTGCGCGAAGCGGTGGTGTTGATCGCAGGAATTGCCGCGCGCCCCTGTACCGGAGCTCTCTTTGTTCTAATCCTGACGTGGCAGATGGGTATCGCGATGGTCGGCATTGCTGGCGCTTTCGCAATGGCGCTGGGCACGGCGACCGTCACAACTCTGGTCGGTTGGACGTCGTTCGGACTGCGCGGAGGGCTTCTGGCCTCGGCTTCGGCGACGCGATTTGCCTCGGTTCTGGCTCCGACGATTGAACTGGTGGCAGGGCTGCTGATCGCCGTGATTGCAAGCGGTCTGCTGTTGCGCGCGATTTAACCGAACACGGACTCCGGGTACCTGACCCGCGCCAGATACAGCCCTTGCGGCGGACATACCGGCCCGCAAGCGGCGCGGTCGGTGGCCTCCAACGCATCCCGTACATCTTCGGGCGACCATGTTCCGGCACCAACACGTTCAAGCGTTCCAACAAAGCTGCGCACTTGATTGTGCAGGAAAGACCGGGCGCGAACGTGAAAATGAACCTCTGGTCCGGAAAAGCCTTCAACCTGTTCGACCCGCAGCTCATCCAAGGTTTTGACCGGGCTTGCAGCCTGACAAATCGAAGACCGGAACGTGGTAAAATCATGCCGCCCGATCAGCATGTCCGCGCCCGCCTGCATCGCGTCTACGTCCAGTTGATGGTTGATCCGCCAGACCTGCCCAGCGTCATGCGTAGCAGGTGCGCGGCGCATCAGGATGCGGAACAGGTATTGCCGTTCGAGCGCTGAAAACCGCGCATGCCAGTCATCGTCTACCCGTGCTGCTTTAACGATGGCAACAGGCTGCGGTTTAAGGTGATAGTTCAGCGCCTCAGACAGGCGGAACGGATCCCAGTCCTTGATCAGATCACTATGCGCAACCTGTCCCAGTGCGTGCACACCCGCGTCTGTACGCCCGGCCGCGGCAATTGTGTGATCGCCGGGTTGAATACATGACAAGGCCTGTTCGATTGCCCCTTGAACAGACGGCAATTCCTTTTGCCGCTGCCATCCGGCAAACGGCTCCCCCTGGTATTCGACTTTCAGCGCGTATCTAGGCATGGCCTGCTGGTAACGCGCCGTGCCGCTACGGGCAAGAGTGGGAAAGCGCTGGTATGTCCGACAGCCGCTACCTATCTTGGGAAAAACGAAAAAAGCGGGGCGACGGTTTGGTCATCTCATCTCTGGCAGACAGTCTGACGCGCGGCGTCGAATCCGTGGGTGACCGCGTGTCTGAGGCATTGTTTGAGCCGGTGATCCGACTGGGTGTCACCGGGCTGGCGCGTTCAGGAAAGACAGTATTCATCACGTCTCTGGTCGCGAACTTGCTGGACCGGGGGCGGATGCCGGGCCTCGTGGCGCAGCAAGAAGGGCGGATCAACGCGGCTTACCTGCAGCCGCAACCAGACGACACCGTGCCCCGGTTCGACTACGAAAATCACCTGGCGGCGCTGACCGGGCCTCAGCCGCACTGGCCCGAAAGTACGCGCGCAGTGTCAGAACTGCGTTTATCGTTCAAAGCCCGTCCCGCCGGGCTTTTGTCAGGGTTGCAGGGACCACGCACTATCCATCTGGATATCGTGGATTACCCCGGCGAATGGCTGCTGGATCTTGCGTTGCTGGACAAAACCTATGAGGTCTGGTCGCAGGAAACACTGGAGCGCATCGCCAATCGCAATGAGGCGACGACCTTTCTGGCGCAGGCAAAGGCGGTTGACCCTTCTGTCAGCCACGACGAACCAAAGGCCCAATCACTGGCCAAAGAATTCGCCTCTTATCTGAACGCAGCCCGCGATGCCGGGTTCTACGACTGTACGCCGGGGCGGTTCTTGCTGCCGGGCGATCTGGCAGGCTCGCCGGTGCTGACATTTGCACCCTTGCCGGTCGAGGGTCACGGCCCGCGACGCAGTCTGCACCGCGAGATGGCCCGGCGATACGAGGCCTATAAATCTCAGGTCGTGAAACCGTTTTTCCGCGATCATTTTTCCCGGATCGACCGTCAGGTGGTTTTGGTGGACGCGCTGGGCGCGATCCATAACGGGCCACAGGCAGTCGAGGATATGCGTCGCGCGATGGCCGATATCCTGTCGGCGTTTCGGCCCGGACGAAATGCGTGGCTTAGCCAGTTGTTGCTCGGAAAACGGGTCGAGCGCATCCTGTTTGCGGCCACCAAGGCGGACCATCTGCATCACCTGCAACATCACCGCCTGACCAATATCATGGAGGCCCTGACCCGAGAGGCGCGCGATCGCGCGAGCTTCGCCGGGGCCGAGACGGCGGCGCTGTCGCTGGCCTCCTTAAGGGCAACGACCGAGGAAATCCGCACCCATAACGGGGCCGAGCTGCCCTGCGTGCGAGGTACCTTGCTGGACAGCGGCAAGCAGGCCGCTTTCTATCCCGGTGATCTGCCCGAAGACCCGTCGCATTTGCTTGGCCCGGCGCGCAACGGGTCCGAAGGCTGGCTGGGTGAGGATTATGAGTTCATGGCCTTCGCGCCGGCGCACCTGACGATCCGCCCCGGCGATGGCCCGCCGCATATCCGGCTGGACCGCGCAGCCCAGTTCCTGATCGGAGACCGGCTGTGAATGTCATTCTTCGCCCCGCCCGCAGCACGGATGCCGGTGCCACCGGAGAGATTTTGCATGGCTTCGCCCGCGAAAACGAATGGATGCCGGAACTGCACTCGCAGGCGGAAACCATCGCGTTTTGTGGCCGTATGATTGAATTGGATTGGGTGACCGTGGCCGAAACCGGTGACGGTGTGATCGGGTTTTTGGCGCTCAACGGTGCCGAAATCCACTCACTGTACCTGGCACCTGGGGTGCGGAGGCAGGGGATCGGTCAGCAATTGCTTGAACATGCCAAATCGTGCCGGTCCGAATTGTCATTGTTTGCGTTTCAGGCCAACCATCCAGCGCGCCAGTTCTATGAGCGCAACGGCTTTACCGAGGTTGCACGCAGCAGCGGCGCTGACAATGACGAGAACCTTCCGGACATAAAGTATGTCTGGAACAGTGAAGGAGCATCCAATGGCTAAGGGGCCGGTTCTGATTGATCTGGAGGGTGATGAACCCGCGGCTGATGTGTCGCAAGCACCTCCGGTCCCGGATATCGCACAACCTCAGGGTCAGGCGATGCAAGGTGCGGCGCGTTTGGCGGCGCACAAACCTTCGACCCTGTCGCGGTGGTTCTGGGGTTTGGCGCTTGCCGCGCTTGGGGCTGTTGTTTCAGTGGCGGCTTGGGACTTTGTGAATTCCCTGATTCTCCGCGCGCCGATCATAGGATGGGTGATTACGGGTTTGTTTGCAGCGCTGGTGTTGGTCGCATTGATCATCGCTGTGCGCGAGCTGGCCGCAATCGGACGGTTGTCCCGCGTGGACGGGATGCGTCACGCGGCCGATACTGCGTTGGCTGAGGATGATCTTGCGCAGGCGCGCGCAGTCACGAACCGATTGATCTCGTTTTACAAAGGCCGAGACGAAACCCGTTGGGGGCGCGATCGGCTGTCCGAACGGATCGACGAACAATTTGACGCGTCTGGTCTGCTGACCCTGGCCGAGGACGAGCTGCTGGCCCCGCTGGATGTCGCTGCCAGTCGCGAAGTCGAGGCTGCCGCGCGTCAGGTTGCAACGGTGACGGCGTTGGTGCCTTTGGCGCTTGCGGATGTTGCGACCGCGCTGGCCGCTTCTTTGCGGATGATCCGGCGTATCGCGGAAATCTATGGCGGGCGCGCAGGGTTTTTGGGCAGTTGGCGACTGACGCGGGCCGTGTTCGTGCACCTTGTGGCCACCGGGGCGGTGGCCGTGGGAGACGACCTGCTGGAACCTGTGCTTGGGGGATCAATCCTTAGCAAACTGTCGCGCCGGTTCGGCGAGGGGTTGGTCAACGGCGCGCTAAGTGCGCGGGTCGGGGTTGCCGCGATGGAGGTTTGCCGTCCGCTGCCCTTCTCAGATCGGCACAAGCCATCGACCCGCGGCATCATCAAACGTGCTCTGGCTGGCTTGTTTTCCAAAACTTGACCTGACGCAAGGTACAGTGGTTGGCTGTCGTGCATAACAGTGTCAGAGCCAGCCATGACCGATCACGGACACAGCCAGCAAGAGATTGCAGAACGCATCAACGCGCCACCGGGGCGCGGTGTTTTGCGGGATGTGGTCTATGGTGGGATCGATGGGTCCGTAACCACCTTTGCCATTGTGGCGGGTGTAGCCGGGGCGGGCCTGTCACCCTTTATTATCGTTGCGCTGGGACTGGCCAATGTATTGGCGGACGGGTTTTCCATGGCGGCGGGTAATTACTCGGGCACCAAGGCCGAGCTGGACAATATCCGCCGCATCCGGTCCATCGAAGAACGTCACATCAGACTATACCCGGAAGGCGAGCGGGATGAAGTGCATGCGATCTTGTCGCAAAAGGGCCTGTCGGGGCGCGTGCTGGATGAGGCCACGGACGCCATCACAGCCAACCGCGACAATTGGATCAATCTGATGATCGAGGGTGAATACGGATTGGGCAGCGTCGATCCGAACCCGTTCAAAGCCGCGATGGCAACGTTTTTGGCGTTTCTTGTGGCCGGCATGGTCCCGCTGCTGCCGTTTCTGCTGTCGTTCGATCGGGCTTTTCAGCTCTCGATTACCATGACCATGGCGGTCTTCTTTATCATCGGAGCTCTGAAAAGCAGGTGGTCACTGGCTCCATGGTGGCGGTCAGGTCTAGAGACTTTTGCGATCGGCGGCGCGGCCGCACTGATGGCGTATTTTGTTGGCTCGTTGTTCCATCCCTAGTTATAAGAAGTACCGCTGGGCACGCGGTGTAGATTGTCAATATTTCAAAGTCGATGATGGACCCTGATCTGATCCGGCGACGGTAAAACTTGTCGACGCCTGTTTCTCATCTGGTTCGATTGCCGCTGTGTTGGTCATCATCTGGTTGATGGTTGCCGGACTGTCCCTTGGCTGGGGATAAGGCGTTCTGAACTGCGTAGCCCGCAAAAAACACGGTTTTTCGGACTGTTGCGCAGATCGACACCCGGCTAGGTTGACGGCACATTTGCCCGGAGGCCTCTGTTGGAATCGCTGCTCGTACTCGTTGGATTGATCGTTCTGGCCGTCCCGGTGGCCATCCTTGTTCTGTTGGTATCCCAGGTTCGACTGCGCCGCCGGGTGGAGCAACTTGAACAGCAGATTCGCACACTTGGTGGCGACCTGCCAGCGCCAGAAACAGTACCTGAATCGACGCAAGCGAGGGATAAAAAGAGCTCTCCGTGGCCGGCAATCAAAACAGAACCACCCGAGGTCGAAACGAAAGAAGGCACCTCAGCACCTGAGCCACAAAAGATACCCCTCCCCGAAACGGCGAAGGACGATCGAATCGCCGCACTGAGCGCTTGGCTGCGCGAGAACTGGTTCTATGCGGTATCCGCCCTGTCTTTGGCGCTGGCTGGCGTTTTTCTGGTCCAATACGGGGTCGAAAGCGGGTTGTTGTCGCCAACGATGCGCGTCATTGCGGCCCTGATGTTCGGCGCGACGCTGATCGGCGCGGGTGAGGTGATCCGCCGGAAGTATGGCGATGACGAGTCTTCAGCCACAGCTTACCTGCCATCGGTCTTTTCTGGGGCCGGGCTGGTGACGCTGTTCGGTGGCTTGCTGGCTGCAAGGCAGTTGTACGATCTGCTTGGTCCCGAAGCGGCCTTGATTGCCATGATTGCTGTTGCGCTTGTGGGGCTTGTTTTGGGCTGGTTCCACGGCCCCTTGCTGGCGGCCGTCGGTTTGATTGGTGCGTTTGCGTCACCCTTCGTGGTGGGCGGGACCTCGACCGATCCCGGCTGGTTGTACGGCTATTTCTTTGTGATCGCCGTCCTTGGGTTGGGTATCGACACCGTGCGGCGCTGGGCGTGGATATCCGTTCTGACGCTAGTCGGGGCTTATTCCGCGTGCCTGCTGCTGGTGCTTTCGGCACCCGCGACCGAGTCGGGGTATCTTGTCGGCGTAACTGCATTGGCGATCATCGCGATCGCGATCCCCGTGCGGCGGATCTGGCCGGAACACGAGGGGCGCATGATCAGCGAAATCGTTACGATCCAAAAGGGCCTCCAGTGGCCAGAGTTTCCGACACGCCTTGCCTTTGGCGCGGTGAGCGTCAGCGCAGTAATCCTGGCGATACACTGGCCAGACTCAGCGGCCGAATTTTGGCTGGGAATCATGCTGTTGGCAGGCCTGACGCTGGGTTTGCTGACCTGGGCAAGCCAGGCGCGGGCCCTGCAAGACCTGACCATACTGCCAGCCGCTGGTCTAACTTGGTTCGTACTGATCCAAGGGTGGGACAACGGCTCTGTCGCGCGCCGCTTCGCTGAAACCTATGCCGAAACCGCCGAGGCGGATTTCCCGTGGGCGGTTACCCTGTTGGTGGCACTGGGTGCATTGATCTCAGGCCTTTCAGCTTGGCGATCGTTTCGCGCAACCGAGTACCGGGCTGTATGGGCGGGCGGTGCCGCAGTATTTGCACCGTTGTTGGCAATCGCGCTGGAGCTTGGATGGCATCCCGATGAAGTTATCGGAGCCTATCCGTGGGCGCTGCATGCGGTTGCATTGGCGGTGATGATGGTTGTTCTGGCCGGGCGTTTCGCGCGCGTCGACGGCGAAAACCGGCTGCGGGCGGCTTTGGTGACCTTGTCGGCTTTGTCTTGCCTGACCTTTGCCTGCGTGATTGTCCTAAGTTCGGCTGCCCTGACAATTGCTTTTGTGGCCGTGATCGTGGCCGCGGCGGTGCTGGATCGGCGCTTTGATCTTCCACCTATGGGTTGGTTCATCTGGGCTGGCGTCTTCACTGTCACGCTCCGGCTTGTACTGAATCCCGGTCTGGATTGGGCAAACTCGGCACCGGTCGCAGAAATGGCGCTTGTCTATGCCACAGCTGCTGTTGGATTTCTGGCGGCCTGGGCCATCCTGCGCCCATTGAACCGTCCGGTCATCGCGCTGCTTTTGGAAAGTGCCGCCTGGGCCACCGCTGGTATCTTGCTGTCCTTGCTGTTGCTGCGCTGGCTCGAAGGGTTTGGCAACGGCGGTGCCCATGACAGCCACTGGGGGCTGGGGCTTTTGTCCTTGATCTGGCTGCTGCTGGCCTGCGCGCAGGTGCGGCGGTTCGAATTGGGCGGAAAACTGAATTATGCGCGCTACGGGCTGGCGTTGTTCTTTGCGGCACATGGTGTTGTTCGCCTGGCGCAGGCGCTGACCGAAGCGAACCCCTTGCTGAATGCCCAAGCTGATCCGGTTCTTGGGGTGCCAATATTGAATACCCTCGCCGTGGCTTACCTGTTGCCCGCCATTGTATTGGCCCTGTCGGCTGCTTGGCTGCCTGCACTGCACCCGCGATGGAAACAAGGGTGCTTCGGTCTGGCAACAGCCTTGGGTGCCGTCTGGCTGGGCTTGACCATTCGCCATGTCTGGCAGGGGGCCAGCGGTATGTACGAAGGCAACGGTGTTTCGCAGCCCGAGCTATACACCTACACCATGGCCCTACTGCTGGTCGGTGCGGGCCTGTTCTATCAGTCACTCGCCCGTCGATCGGACATGATGCGCAAGGCGGGGTTGGTCGTCATTGGGCTTGCCGTGGCCAAGGTGTTCCTGGTCGATATCGCTGGTTTGGGGGGGCTGATCCGGGTGTTCTCACTGCTGGCGCTGGGCCTTGCGCTGGCCGGTTTGGCGTGGCTGAACCGGTGGGCCACGCTGCGCCATTCGCCGCATGGGGCGGAACCTCTGGACCATTAGGCGCGGGCGTCCTATAAGCCCGGCATGTATGACCGGATGGCCATCATTATTCGAATTATATCCCCGGCGCTCTGATTTCGCGAGACGCCGGGCAAAGGTGCTTGAGATTTCGCACTGACCGCTTCGATCCAAACACGAAAAGATCATCCTGAGGACGCCCCAAATGTGCGCCGACACGACCCAAACACCTGACTACAAAGAAACGCTGAACCTGCCCAAAACCGATTTCCCCATGCGCGCTGGCCTGCCCAAGCGCGAGCCCGCGTGGTTGGAACGGTGGGAGAAAATCGGTGTCTATGACCGCCTGCGTGAAAAAGAGAACCGCACGGCCTTTACCCTGCATGATGGCCCTCCGTACGCCAACGGCCACCTGCATATCGGCCACGCGCTGAACAAAACCATCAAGGACATGATCGTGCGGTCCCATCAGATGATGGGTCATGATGCGCGCTATGTGCCCGGCTGGGACTGTCACGGCCTGCCAATCGAATGGAAGATCGAGGAACAGTACCGCAAGAAGGGCAAGAACAAGGACGAGGTGAACATCGTCGACTTCCGTCAGGAATGCCGCAAGTTTGCCGAAGGCTGGATCGACGTCCAGCGCGAAGAATTCAAGCGCCTTGGTATCACCGGCAACTGGCCCGATCCCTACATCACAATGGACTATCACGCCGAGGCTGTGATCGCCGACGAGTTCATGAAGTTCCTGATGAACGGCACGCTCTATCAGGGCTCGAAGCCCGTGATGTGGTCGCCCATCGAGAAAACCGCGCTGGCCGAGGCTGAGGTCGAGTATCATGACAAGGAAAGCTTCACTATCTGGGTGAAATTCAAAGTCGTAAATGCTGGCGATCTGGATGACGCGTTTGTTGTAATCTGGACAACGACGCCATGGACGATGCCGTCGAACAAGGCTGTCGTCTACGGTAAGGACATCTCTTACGGCCTCTACGAAGTCACCGGAGCACCAGAAGAATGCTGGGCTAGTGCCGGAGACAAGTTCCTGCTGGCCGACAATCTGGCCGCCGACGTGCTGGGCCGTGCACGCCTGAACGACGACCAGTGGACTCGCGTGCGTGACGTAACCACCGATGAATTGGCCGGTGTCCAGTTGACCCACCCGCTGGCCGGGGCCGAAGGTGGCAATGGCGAATGGGACGACATCCGCGACTTCCGCGCCGCTGAGTTTGTAACTGACACCGAAGGAACCGGTTTTGTCCACTGTGCGCCGTCGCATGGTATGGAGGAATTCGAACTGTACCGTGATCTAGGCATGCTCGAGCAAGTCATCACCTACAACGTGATGGACGATGGCTCGTTCCGCGCTGACCTGCCGTTCTTTGGCGGTAAGTTTATCCTGTCCCGCAAGGGCGGTGAGGGTGATGCGAACAAAGCCGTCATCGACAAGCTGGTCGAGGTTGGCGGGCTGCTGGCGCGTGGCAAGATCAAGCACAGCTATCCGCATTCGTGGCGCTCGAAGGCTCCGATCATCTACCGTAACACGCCGCAGTGGTTTGCGTCTGTTGATCGCAAACTGGACGACGGCATGGGTGAGATGGGTGACACCATCCGCGAACGCGCGCTGCGGTCTATCGACGAGCTGGTGAAATGGACGCCGCAGACAGGCCGTAACCGCCTGTACTCGATGATCGAAGCGCGCCCGGACTGGGTCTTGTCCCGCCAACGCGCCTGGGGTGTGCCGCTGACATGCTTTACCAAGAAGGGCGCTCTGCCCACCGACGCGGATTACCTGCTGCGCAACGAGGAACTCAACGCCCGCATCAAGGCGGCGTTCGAGAAAGACGGCGCGGATATCTGGTACACTGACGGCTTCAAAGAACAGATCCTCGACGGCATCGCCAACCCGGATGACTACGATCAGGTGTTTGACGTTCTGGACGTGTGGTTCGACTCTGGTTCGACCCATGCCTTCGTACTACGCGACCGTGAGGATGGCACTGAAGACGGCATCGCGGACGTCTACATGGAAGGCACCGACCAGCACCGCGGATGGTTCCATTCGTCCATGCTGCAGGCTTGCGGCACCAAGGGGCGTGCGCCGTATCGCAACGTGGTAACCCATGGCTTCACGCTGGATGCCAAGGGCAACAAGATGTCCAAATCTCTGGGCAACACTATCGTGCCGGAAGAGGTTATCAAGCAATATGGTGCCGATATCCTGCGCCTTTGGGTGGCTCAGACCGACTACACCGCGGATCAGCGGATCGGGCCGGAGATTCTGAAAGGTACCGCCGACAGCTATCGTCGCCTGCGTAATACCATGCGGTTCATGCTGGGTTCGCTGGCGGACTTCACCGAAGCGGATCGTGTCGCGCCTGAGGATATGCCGCGTCTGGAACGCTGGGTTCTCAGCCGTCTGGCCGATCTGGATGAACAGGTGCGCAAAGGTTATGCATCCTTCGACTTCCAGGGCGTGTTCAGCGCCGTGTTCACCTTTGCCACGGTCGATCTGTCTTCCTTCTATTTCGACGTCCGCAAGGATGCGCTGTACTGCGACGGCGACAACCTGCGTCGCCGTTCTGCGCGCACCGTGCTGGATATCCTGTTCCACCGACTGACCACATGGCTGGCCCCGGTTCTGGTCTTCACCATGGAAGAGGTCTGGTTGGAGCGGTTCCCCGGCGATGACAGCTCGGTCCATCTGGTGGATTTCCCCGAAACCCCTGCCGACTGGCGCAATTCAGAACTTGAGGCTGCTATGGTCAAGATTCGCCGTGTTCGCCGCGCGGTGACTGCAGCGTTAGAAATCCAGCGTCAGGACAAGGTCATCGGATCCAGCCTTGAGGCCGCACCAATCGTGCATGTCGAAGACAATGACACCCGCGATCTGCTGGCCACTTTCGACGTGGACGACATGTGCATCACGTCTGGCCTGACCGTTTCGGGCGACCCGGCCCCTGCCGAGGCGTTCCGTGTGCCGGAAATCGAAGGCGTTGGCGTCGTGTTCGAAAAAGCAGATGGCGAGAAATGTCAGCGTTGCTGGAAGATCCTGCCGGATGTTGGTCGGCATTCCCACGCGGGTGTGTGTGGGCGCTGCGACGAAGCGCTGGGCTAAACATTCGAACCCCCGGCGTCACCCGCCGGGGGTTTTTCTTTCCCCGCTTGCGCTGGCCCCGGCGATCTGAAACGCTGTGTCCATGCCGATGATTTCCGTTGATACGCAGTTTGGCCGCCTTGGCATTGAAGAAACAGATGGCGCCATCACACGCCTTGTGTGGGATGGGCAGGACGACGGGCCGGACACACCCCTGTTGCAGGAAGCCGCCGCACAGTTAACCGCATATAACGAGGGGCGTCTCGAGCGGTTCGATCTGCCGTATCGTGTTGCCGGGTCAGACTTTCAGCGCAATGTCTGCGACCTGATGTATGCCATTCCGCTGGGCGAGACCCGAACGTACGGGGACATCGCGAAAGAGCTTGGGCAGCCACCCCAACCGGTGGGGCAGGCCTGCGGTGCGAACCCCATACCGGTGATTATACCTTGCCATCGGGTGCTGTCTGCCAACGGTCTGGGCGGGTTCTCGGGCGATGGTGGTGTCGAAACCAAAGTGGCCTTGCTGCGTCATGAACGAGCGGCGGGCCTTCTGATCTGAGGCGCGAAAATCAGTTGCAATCCCAGAGTTCGCGGCCCAACCTATATCAGTTACTGAATTTGAAGGACCGTATTGCATGACCGCCCATACAGACCCGGCCGCTCGCAAAAAGGCCATCATAGACCGCCTGATGTCGCTGGAAGAACAGGAACTGGCAACTGCGCAGGCGCATTACGACGCATTTCTAAAAGACTCGCAGCTGGACGACCGCGAAGGGCATGACAAGGATGACATTGCCGCCTCGCGCGAGAATGCGGATCTGGCGGCGGCGTTCGATGCACCCGTTCATGCGCACCACGCCAAGATTGATGTGATCGAGAACACGGATTTCAGCCTGACGGACCGGGTTCAGCCAGGCGCTGTTGTCAAGTTCAACAACCGCCGTTTCGTGGTCTGTGTTTCGACTACACGGTTCGAGGTGGACGGCAAAACCTATATGGGTATTTCAACCCAGAGCCCGATCTACCTGACCATGACCGGTCTGCAAGAGGGTGATGTGTTCACCCATAACGGCACCGAGTTCGAGGTTGAGGAAATCCTGTAGCGTTCAGTTGTTGCGCAGCGGGATAATTTGCTGCGCAATACCAGCTGAAACCAGGTAGAGGCTTGTAATCACCAACCCCCAATGCGCCCAGCTTTCGGGATGGAAATCGACCCAGGCAGCCCAACCGGCGAAGAACGTCCAGGCGAACGCGATGGGCAGTGACACGTTGCGCCAGCGTTCCGTCCGCACCGGGTGAATGAACTTCAACGGTAGGAACATCGCCAGCGACAACAGTGAAACCAGCAGCAGGATCACCCAGAAATTGGGCTCAAGCGCGAAGATCACGATGACAAACATGTTCCAGCAACCCGGAAACCCAGAGAACGAATTGTCCTTGGTTTTCATCCGCGTGTCCGCGAAATACATGGCGCTGGCAAAGGTGATCACGATGATCGCAAACCAGCCTGTCCAACCGTCCATCAGCCCCGATTTGAACAGCGCAAAGGCCGGAATGAACACGTAGGTCAGATAGTCGATGATCAGGTCCAGAAGAACACCGTCAAATTCCGGTGCGTTCTTTTTGACATGGTAGTGGCGCGCAAGCGGGCCGTCGATTCCGTCCACGATGAACGAGATCACAAGCCACAGATACATAAGGCTCCACTTTTCCTCGACCGCGGCCAGCATGGCCAACATTGCAAAGACGGCACCGGTCGCGGTGAACAGATGTACGGAAAGGGCTTTGAGTTTTATTGTCATTTGTGTCTCTTGGACGATGCGCGCTGCAGATGCAAACTAAAAGCCGGGTAAGGGTACAGCCCAGACGTTATCGTGGGACCTGCGATCAGGCCTTGGGGTGCGCGCGGTTGTAGACTTCCATCAATCGGGCCGTATCTACGGCCGTATAGGCCTGCGTGGTGGAAAGCGAGGCATGGCCCAACAATTCCTGAATGGCGCGCAGATCGCCCCCTGCGGACAGCAGATGGGTGGCAAAACTGTGCCTTAAAGCGTGCGGAGTGGCGGTTGCGGGCAGGCCAAGCTGCATGCGCGCCTTGGCCATCACGCCCTGAATTGCACGGGGATTGAGCGCACCGCCCCGCACCCCACGGAACAAAGCCTTTTCTTGGGATTGTGGATGCGGGCAAAGCTGCAGGTAGCGGTCAACGGCGGTGCGGGCGGCCGGAATCACCGGAACGATGCGTTCTTTTCCGCCCTTTCCCACAATACGCAAGCTACCCGGCACAGGTGCGTCGCTTCCTGTCAAAGACAGCGCCTCAGAGATGCGTAAACCGCAGCCATATAGCAATGTGACGACAGCAACGTCGCGCGCCGAGATCCAGTCGTTTGACGCCTGAAGCTCGACCGTGTCGATCATCGCGCGGGCTGCGTCTTCGGCCAGCGGGCGTGGGAGTTTTTGGGTAAACTTTGGCGCGCGTGTGGACAGAACCGCGGTGGGTTCGAACCCTTCGCGTTCAGCCAGCCATCGGTAGAAGCTTTTGACCGCAGACAGCTTGCGCGCCAAGGATCGCGCGCCAACACCTGCGCTGCGCTGATCGGCCATCCAGGCGCGCATGTCGGACACGGTGATGCGGGCCAGCGCTGCCAATCCCTGCCGTTCACTGTGGTGTAGTGTCATGAAAGACAGGAAGTCGGTGACGTCACCACGATAGGCGGCTTGGGTGTTTTCCGATCGCCCCGCCAGCGCGCTCAGGCTGTCCAGCCAGTACTGTAACGCGTCGCGGCAGGCGGGTGAGATCAGGCTCACGACAACCAGTGGCGCATCGAACGTTCGAAGACGCCAGCGAAGAACGACAGAAGATCAGTGCCCAGCTGCGGCGAGAAGTGGTTGCGGTCCCTTGCGCTCATCACGATCATGCCCGGCAACCGACCCTCACCCAGATCCAACCGCAGGCAAGCCTCGGACCGCAGGTGATCTGCGTTGGGCCCGAAAATTCTGTGTGTAGGGTGGAGGATCTCGCGCAGAACCACGTCGCGGGCGGGGCCGCCGCGGTCGAAGGTCAGGTAATTGTCCACGAAGCCGGGTTCGACTACGGACAGAACACCGCCCAGAGTGTCGATGGCGGGGTCTTCCTGTGTGGCTGTGGATTCCAGAATCAGCTTGATGCGATCAACGCGCAGGATTTCGACCACATCCGAGCCGAGCGTGCGCAGGAAATCTTCGAACTCGGCCGGTTCCAGCATGCGGATAACGGCACGATGCACCTGATTTGTGCCTGCAAGGTTTTCATATGCTGCGGCGATGACGGACCGGTGGGTGTCTTCCAGCCTGTCCAGCCGTTCCTCGAGCCGTTGCATGGCGATGCCGCGCAGGTCGATGACGTTGTCCCCGCGCGCCTGTTCGTTGGCTGTCACAAGTGCCTGCATCAGGTCCTTGTCGTCCAGCACGGCGTCTGGTTTGGCCAGAATCGCGGCGCGCAAGTTGTCCTGGAGTTTGGTGTTGCTGCTCATGTCCCGCTCGGTCTTTTTTTGTTGAGGGGCTTATAACATGAGTTATGGCGGTTTCCTTGGAAAAAATGCATTGGCGGTGCATTTCATTCCCACTGTGACCTGCGGCTCCCGCCTGCGAAACCTTGATCAAAGATCAAGGCTTGGCAGTTGGGCCGGGCGCGGCACCTGACGGTGCCGCGCGGTCGCGCAAAGAGTCAGAGGATTTTCTGACCTGTCTTGGCCCAGTCGGCCAGGAAGGTTTCCAGACCTTTGTCCGTCAACGGGTGATCGGCCAGTTTCTTGATCACAGCGGGCGGTGCGGTGATCACGTCAGCACCGATGCGGGCGCTGTCGGTCACGTGGTTCACGGTGCGGATTGAAGCGGCCAGAATTTCGGTTTCAAAACCGTAATTGTCATAGACCTGACGGATGTCGGCGATCAGATCCATGCCATCCAGGTTGATGTCATCCAGGCGACCGATGAAGGGCGAGATGAAGGTTGCGCCCGCCTTTGCGGCCAAAAGCGCCTGGTTGGTCGAGAAGCAGAGTGTGACGTTGACCATCTGGCCTTCGTCGCTGAGCGTCTTGCAGGTTTTCAGACCGGCCCATGTCAGCGGAACTTTCACGGCGATATTCGGCGCGATCTTGGCCAGCTTGCGGCCCTCGGCGATCATGTCGTCTGCTTCGGTGGCCACAACTTCGGCTGAAACCGGGCCGTCGACCAGATCACAGATTTCCTTGGTCACTTCCAGAATGTCACGACCTGATTTCAGGATCAGCGAGGGGTTGGTGGTCACGCCGTCCACCATGCCCAGATCGTTCAGTTCGGCAATGGCGTCGATCTCGGCTGTGTCTACGAAGAATTTCATGCGGGCAGTCCTTTGATGGGTTGGCCTTGGTCGCGGATGGCTTTACCTCAAAGAGACCCATGCTGGAACCCCCGAGCCCAAGGATATGCGTTGAGCACTCAGGAGTATTTCGACCACGGAGAGCTGGTTGCGGTTCTGACCGCACAACCGCTGGACCGGACGCTGGATTACAAGGCGCCCGAGGGGGGCTGTTTTCTGGGGGCGTTCGTAGAGGTTCCGCTGGGGCCGCGCAAAGTACTGGGTGTCGTCTGGGGGCCGGGACAGGGCGGGTTCGACCTGAACAAGGCGCGATCCGTGATCCGGGTGCTTGAGGTCGCGCCGATGCGCGAAGAAATGCGGCTGTTTCTGGGGAAGGTTGCTGATTACACCCTGACGCCGATGCCCGCGATGTTGCGTCTGGCAACCCGTGCGCCGGGTTTGGGTGATCCGCCGTCGATGCGCAAGGTTTATCGGCTGGGCAATGGCGCGCCGGATCGGATGACAGACGCACGCACCCGTGTGCTGGAGGTTCTGCGCGACTATGGCGGGCTTGCATTCACCCTGAAAGAACTCGCCGAACAGGCGGGCGTGACGTCTTCGGTCGTCAAAGGGTTGGTCAAGCAGGGCGCTGTACGGGAAGAAGACAGCCCGCGCGATTTGCCCTATCCGCATCTGGATCCGGATTTGCCGGGCAAGGCGCTAACCGACGATCAGGCTGCGGCGGTTGAGAAGTTGCAGCAGGGCCAGCGGTCCGGGGAATATGGAACCACGCTGCTTAAGGGCGTGACGGGTTCGGGCAAGACCGAAGTGTATTTGGAGGCTGTTGCCGAGGCGCTGCGGATGGGCCGACAAGCCTTGGTTCTGCTGCCCGAGATCGCTCTGACAGCGGAATTCCTGACACGAGTTGAGGCGCGATTCGGTGCACGCCCAGCCGAATGGCATTCCGGCGCGACCATGACGGAACGCCGCCGGGTCTGGCGGATGGTTGGGCAGGGGGATGCGCAAATGGTGATTGGTGCGCGGTCAGCTTTGTTCCTGCCGTTTCGCAACCTTGGCCTGGTGGTGGTCGATGAGGAACACGACACCTCGTACAAGCAAGAGGACGGGGTGCATTACAGCGCGCGGGACATGGCTGTTCTGCGGTCCGCCATTTGTGGCGGGCGGGTGATTCTGGCCAGCGCAACACCTTCGCTGGAAAGCTGGGCCAACGCCGAGGCGGGAAAGTACGAACGGGTTGATCTGACCTCGCGGTTTGGGGCGGCGGTGTTGCCGGAGATGAAGCCCATCGACATGCGGGCCGAACAGATGCAACCGGGGACATGGATTTCTCCGTTTTTGCGGCAGGCGGTGATGCAGCGGATCGAGAAGGGCGAGCAATCGCTGCTGTTCATCAACCGCCGTGGGTATGCGCCGGTGACCCTGTGCCGCGCTTGCGGGGAACAGATTGCCTGTGATCACTGTGACGCCCGAATGGTCGAGCACCGGTTTCTGAAACGGCTGATGTGTCACCAATGCGGTGAGACCAAGCCGATGCCCGAGGAATGTCCCTCATGCGGCGTCGAGGGCAAGTTGGCCCCGGTCGGCCCGGGGATCGAGCGGCTGGCCGAGGAGGCTGAGGCGACGTTTCCCGATGCCAAGATCGCGATGCTGAGTTCCGATTTGTTTGGCTCGGCCCGCGCCCTGAAAGCCAAGATCGAAGAGATTGCCGAGGGCGATGCCGATATCGTCATCGGTACGCAGCTGGTCGCGAAGGGGCACAACTTTCCCAATCTGACTTTGGTCGGGGTAATCGATGCCGACCTTAGTCTGCACGGGGCGGACCTGCGCGCCGCTGAGCGGACATTCCAGTTGATGCGGCAAGTCGCAGGTCGGGCAGGCCGGGCGGACAAGCCAGGGCAGGCCCTGTTGCAGACATTCCAGCCCGAGCATCCTGTAATCCGCGCTATTCTTTCAGGTGACGAAGAAGGATTTTGGAAGGCCGAGGCCGCCGGACGGCAGGCAGCAGGTGTGCCGCCATACGGCCGTATGGCCGGGATCGTCCTGTCCGGACCTGAGGTTGGACCAGTTTTTGATATTGGAAATGCAATGGCCCGAAACGATGCGCCACTGCGTGATATCGGGGCACAGGTATTTGGCCCGGCTCCGGCGCCTATTGCGCGGATTCGCGGCAGACACCGCGTGCGATTGCTGGTCAAGGCACCCAAGGGCGCCCCGATTCAGGACGCGATAGCACGCTGGATCGCACCCTTGCGCCTGAAAGGTGACTTGCGTTTGACCGTGGATATCGATCCGCAGAGTTTCTACTGACCTCTGCATCAGCGCAGATCGATTGTGCGCGCACTGCTTCGGCCTCGCCAAAATCTGAAAATGGGCGTAGAGGAGTCCCATGTTGAAACCGATGCCCCTGTCCGAGGCGCAGAGCCTTCCGTTCTGGCGCCGCCCTGTGACGCTCTTGTTCGTCATGGCGCTGACGATGCCCATTGCCTTCAACGCGTGGAGCGCGCTGTTGAACAATTTCGTCATCGAGGTGGCGAATTTTGACGGGGCCGACATTGGGTTACTGCACACTGTGCGGGAGATCCCTGGTTTTCTTGCTGTTGGCGTGATTGCGGTGATCATTTTCGTGCGTGAGCAGGTGTTGGCGATGATCTCGCTAATGATGTTGGGTGTGGCGACTGCGGTGACTGCATGGTTTCCCAGCCTCGGCGGGTTGTTGTTTGTTACGCTCTTCAGCTCGATCGGCTTTCACTACTACGAAACGGTGAATCAATCGCTGCAGCTGCAATGGCTGCCCAAAGATCGCGCGCCGCAGGTTCTGGGGTGGTTGGTGGCCATGGGGTCTGCCGCGACTGCAGTGGTATATGGCCTGATCGTTTTGACCTGGGACCGGTTTGATCTGTCCTACAACATTGTATTCATGGCCGCTGGTGGTGTGACCGCCCTGCTGGCGCTGTTCTGTCTGTTCGCCTTTCCGCAGTTTGAATCGCCAACTCCACAGACCAAAAAACTGATCCTGCGTCGTCGCTACTGGCTGTATTACGCACTACAGTTCATGGCCGGCGCGCGGCGGCAGATCTTTGTTGTCTTCGCCGGCTTCATGATGGTCGAGAAGTTTGGGTTTGAAGTACACGAGCTGACCAGCCTCTATCTGATCAATCTGGTGATCAACATGGCGGCGGCTCCGATGTTGGGTAAGGCTGTGTCGATGTTCGGTGAGCGCCGCACGCTGATCTTCGAATACACCGGCTTGGCGATCGTTTTTGCGGCCTATGGTGGTATCTACTGGTTCGGTTGGGGCGTAGTGCTGGCTGCAACCCTATATGTGATCGACCATGTTCTTTTCGCTTTGGCGCTTGCTCTGAAGACCTACTTTCAGAAAATCGCCGATCCTGCGGATATCGCACCGACGGCGGCTGTGGCGTTCACGATCAATCATATCGCCGCTGTGTTCCTTCCTGCGCTTCTGGGCCTGCTGTGGGTCATCTCACCTGGTGCAGTCTTTGCACTGGCCGCTGCGATGGCGATGATCTCGTTGGGATTGTCCTTACTGATCCCGCGCCACCCGGAACCGGGCAATGAAACGATCTTGTCGAAATACGCGCCGGCACCTGCCGAATAAGCGCCAATGCTTGACCTTGGCGGGCCATCGCCATAGGCGCTGTGTCAATTGATACAGGAGGCCCCCATGCCCACATTCACTGCGCTGACTACACTGACCGGTAAAAAAGCTGCCGAAGGGCTGGGCGAAGCGATGGAGCGCCTGGATCCGGAACCAACCGGCGTTGGTGTATTCGAGGTCGAGGATGGTTCGGGACTTTGGGAAGTTGGTGGGTATTTCACCGAAACTCCGGACGAAACCGCTCTGGCTGTTCTGGCCGCCGCGTTTGAGGCCAAGCCGTTTGTCGTGTCAGAATTGCCCGATACGGATTGGGTGGCCCATGTGCGCCGGGAACTGGCACCGGTCGATGCTGGACGGTTCTTTGTCTATGGCAGCCACGACGCTGACAAACTGCCGGAAGGACGTATCCCGCTACTGATCGAGGCCGCAATGGCCTTTGGCACTGGCCACCACGGGACCACTTTGGGGTGCCTGAAGGCGTTGGACCATCTTCTGAGCCAAAGGTTCAAGGCGACCAAAGTGGCCGATATCGGCTGTGGCACTGCCGTGCTGGCCATGGCGGCAGCGCGGGTCTGGGAAGGTGAGATCATCGCCAGTGATATCGACGAAGTGGCTGTTGATGTTGCCGAAGCCAACCTGAAGGCCAATGGAATGGCAGGCAAGGTCCGTTGCGTGGAAGCGGCGGGCTTTGACCATCCCGATCTGGGCGCGATCGCACCTTACGATCTGATTTTCGCAAATATCCTCAAGGGGCCACTGGTTGCTCTGGCCCCCGAAATCGCAGCGAATCTGCGCGTCGGTGGATACGCAATTTTGTCTGGAATCCTTAACGAACAAGCCGATGATGTGGTTTCCGTTTATGTACAAAACGGGTTCAATTTAGAGAAAAATGACCAAATTGGTGAGTGGACGACGCTAATATTAAGCAAACAGGGCTAAATTTGGGCCATTTGCTGGAGCTTTCTGGAGTTTTGCCTCGATTTTGTCGCATTCTGTTTCTACCGTCTTAACGTGGAATCGGGGGGCGGTTTTGGAGGCTGCCATGACGGGAAAACAACTAGAATTTGATCAGCGCGTGAATCGCCTGAGCAAGAAACACGCAAAACTAAGCCGTGGCTATCGCGCGACGATGCGCAAGGACGGGTTGGTTGTGATGAAACCGCAGAGGGTAAAGTCAGCTTTACCCCTTAAGGTTCTACTGATGTGTCTGCTTGGGTTGTTTGCATTCAAGACCTTCTTGCTCACCAGCCTTGGGCCTTCGGGCTATCAATACAGGGTTGACGCATTGAACGAGGGCACCTCGGTTGAACAAGCCGGTGCCTGGGTGATGCAAATCGACCCGGTATCGCTGATGCTTTCGGAACAGCTGGCACGGCTGCTGCCCTGACGTCCGGCCAAAGAATCGGAAACGCCGCGCATTCTGCATGCGCGGCGTTCTGCTTTGCCCCCGAGGGAGGGAAGGGGCATAGAGTGGGTGTGTTAAATCTTAACGACGACCATCGGCCACGACGTCAATATCGCCACGGCACAGTCCGATATCTTCCAGCTCGCGATCTGTCAGACCGCTCAGCGTGTTACGAGTAACGCGGGCGTCATTCCATTCGACAGCGGCGTTCACGACCGATGCGAAATATGCGCCGATACGGCCGACGAGGCCGAATGAGCCGGTGGTGGTGCGGGTGGTGTCCAGTGCAGCCATATCCTGTTTCCTTCTGGTTTAAGTTTACGTTTTGATCGTTCGATCTGAGCGGCATCTAGTGCCGCCAAATCGGCTGTGCAAGTGCGGAAATTGCAACTGTCCTATGCGTTTTTTGCAGAGCTCAAGATTCATTAGAACCCCTTAATTTATTGGCCATTTTTGCTTCATGAAACGTGTCGATTTCAGACTTTTGACTGTCGCAAACTGGCCGTTTTGTCGCCTGTGAAACAGGTCTGTCGTTTTTGCGCTCTCTGTCAATTCGCTTGGAAAATGTTCACGCTTCGTGCTAATCCGTAAAAAAGATCACAAAAACTCGAGCAGGCCGAGGCGAAATATGCGGATTTTGGGCATTGATCCGGGGCTTAGGACCCTGGGATGGGGCGTCATCGAATCGCATGGCAGCCGCCTGAGCCACGTCGCCAACGGACTGTGCAAGTCTGACGGGGACGATTTGGGCGAGCGTTTGCTGTCTCTCTACAATCAAATCGTCGAAGTCATTGCAGAACATCAGCCCGATCAGGCGGCCATCGAACAGACCTTCGTCAATAAGGATGGGGCTGGTACGCTGAAGCTGGGCCAGGCGCGTGGTGTGGCGTTGTTGACGCTGGCGCAAGCAGGGCTGCCCGTGGGGGAATACGCGCCCAACCGGGTTAAGAAAACGGTTGTGGGCGTTGGGCATGCCGAGAAAGAGCAGGTTCTTCATATGGTCAAATTGCAACTGCCGGGCTGTAAGCCCAAAGGGGCGGATGCCGCGGATGCGCTGGCGATTGCCATCTGTCATTCATATTACGGCGCAGCGCCGCAGGCGCGCGTGAAAGAGGTGCGGGCATGATCGGGAAACTGACCGGACGACTGGACTATCGCGCAGCGGATCACGTGTTGATCGACGTGCGTGGGGTTGGATACCTGGTTTACTGCTCGGACCGGACCATGGCCGCGCTGCCGGGCGTTGGCGAGGCTGTCTCGATCTATACCGATATGGTGGTGCGCGAGGACCTGATGCAGCTTTTCGGGTTTTTGTCTCTGGTCGAAAAGGAATGGCATCGCCTGCTGTGTTCGGTTCAGGGCGTTGGGGCCAAGGTCTCGCTCGCTATACTGTCCGCGCTGGGTCCGGATGGGGTCAGCCGTGCCATTGCGCTTGGGGATTGGGGTGCCGTCAAGGCGGCGAAAGGCGTGGGCCCAAAGACGGCGCAGCGGATCGTGCTGGATCTAAAAGACAAAGCGCCGGGTGTTATGGCGATGGGCGGGACCGTGACCGAAGCGATGGACGGTCCCGGATTGGAAGTTGTTGAGCTGTCTGAACCGGCACCAGCGCCCAAACAGGCGGCCAAGCCTGCCTCGGGGTCTGCCGCAGCTTCGGCGGGGGCACTGTCAGCCCTTGGCAATTTAGGGTACGGACCATCCGAGGCGGCCTCGGCCGTGGCCGAAGCGGCCGCCAGCCTACCGGATGCAGGCGAGGCTGAATTGATCCGGGCGGCGCTTAAGTTGCTGGCTCCGAAAGGGTAACTGAATGGTAGACGCCGATCCCACATTGCGCCCCGATCCCTTGCCCGAGGATAACGACCGCGCCCTGCGTCCGCAGGGGTTAGACGAATTCATCGGTCAGGCCGAGGCGCGGGCCAATCTGCGCATCTTTATCCAATCCGCGCGTATGCGGAGCGAGGCGATGGATCACACGCTGTTTCATGGCCCTCCGGGTCTGGGTAAAACAACGCTGGCGCAAATCATGGCGCGCGAGTTGGGGGTGAATTTCCGCATGACCTCGGGGCCGGTTCTGGCCAAGGCGGGTGATCTGGCGGCGATCCTGACCAATCTGGAATCCCGCGATGTGCTGTTCATCGACGAAATCCACCGTCTAAACCCGGCCGTCGAAGAGGTTCTGTATCCGGCGATGGAGGATTTCGAGCTGGATCTGGTGATCGGCGAAGGCCCGGCAGCGCGGACTGTGCGGATTGAGCTGCAGCCGTTTACTTTGGTCGGAGCAACGACGCGGATGGGCTTGCTAACCACCCCATTGCGTGACCGATTTGGCATTCCGACGCGGTTGCAGTTCTACACGGTGGACGAGTTGCACGAGATCGTTACGCGCAACGCCCGCAAACTGGGCGCGCCTGCTGATGATGCTGGTGCCCGAGAGATTGCGCGCCGATCGCGCGGGACCCCGCGGATCGCGGGGCGATTGCTGCGACGGGTGGTGGATTTCGCCATCGTCGAGGGCGATGGACGTATCACCCTGGATCTGGCGGATGGCGCGCTGACGCGGTTGGGTGTGGATAATCTGGGCTTGGATGGTGCCGACCGGCGATACCTCAAGCTGATCGCTGAGAACTATGCCGGTGGTCCGGTCGGGATTGAGACCCTGTCGGCTGCGTTGTCGGAAAGTCGCGATTCGCTGGAGGACGTGATCGAGCCCTATTTGTTGCAGCAAGGTCTAATCCAGCGCACGCCACGCGGTCGGATGTTGGCGCAGAAGGCTTGGACGCATCTGGGAATGGCGGCACCAAAGGGCCAGAGCGATCTGTTTGGTTGAAGCTGAGGCCTTTAGATTTTATGCCTTCGGCAAGAGTACTTTCGAAAAGATGAAGGATTGGGCGTGACCCCCGAAGACATTCAGTCGTTGTTCACCCGTGAAAACGGAGAGTTTCTGTTCGCGCGTTGGGGTCGGCCCATCGTGCCTATCGTCTTTGGGGTCGAGGAGGAAACTCTGACCACCATCAAGGGCGCATTCGAGGCCGTAGTCAGCTTGGCCGATCATAAGATGGCCGAAACGGATCCAGAACTTGGTGCGAATTGCATGGTGTTCTTTTTCCGCGACTGGAAGGAACTGCTGGAAGTTCCCGATCTGGATCGGCTGGTTCCCGATCTTGCGCCGTTAGTCGACCGACTGATCGCGGCGGATGCAAATCAATACCGGGTGTTCCGCTTTGAGGAAGACGGTGCGATCCGGGCCGCGTTTGTTTTTCTGCGAATGGACGAAGAGCTGTCCAAGGTTCCGGCTGAGACTCTGGCACTTAGTCAGGTAGTACAGACCATCCTGTTGTGGTCCGACACCGCTTTTCGAACGCAGTCGCCGCTGGCGGTCGCGGGCGAGGCGACGATCTTGCGCCCGGAGATCGCCGGGTTGATCCGCGCAGCATACGATCCGGTATTGCCGGGAGCTTCGCAGGATCCGGCGCACGCTTTGCGACTGTTCGCGCGGTTGCAGGCGTAGTCTTAAGACCGATAGAGGCTATCTACGATTTGGAGTCGATTCGGTGTTGAAAGGCAGTCAATAGGTCGCTTCCCGCGTCGTAAAAGGCATCACTACCCACCAAATCCGTAACCCCGTATCTGTCCAGCTCTGACCGCACGTGGGGGTCGACCAGTAGGAAAACCATCTTGATGTTCTTTGCCTGCAGGATCTTTAGAACATTGCGCAGCGTATAGCCTGCCGTGAAATCCACGTCATCAATGGCCGAAGCCTCGATACAGAACCAACGTACTTTGTTATCTGAATCACGGGTGATTGTCGCAATCTCTTCCGAAAGCCGCTGTGCATTCGCGTAATACAGGCTGTGAGAGAAGCGATAGATTACAAGCCCAGTTTCGAATTGGTTTGGCACGGAAATGGGTTTTGAATGCCAACCACCGTCTTTGGTTTTGACGATCACTGAATTTTTGGGGCGGTAGCCGCGGCGGGTATGGTCGATCAATGACAGCACCATCGCAAAGATGATGCCTTGTTCGACCCCAACGATGACGACAACCGCAGCCGTGGCGACTGCAATCCAGAATTCTGATCGGGCTTGCCTGTAAATTGCAATCAGGCCTTTCAGGTCGATCAGTTTCAGGCCGATCAGGAACACGACTGCAGACAGTGCCGCATTCGGCAGGTAGGCCAGTGGGCCGGTCAGGAACAGTATGACCACCAAGACGATCAAGACGGTCGTCAGTTGTGCCACCTGACTGCGGCCACCGGCGCTGGCCACCATCTCGGTTTTTGTCGGGCTGCCATTTACAACGAATGTGCCCGTGAAGGCGGCCCCAAGATTGGCCAGACCCAGCCCGACAAGGTCAGTGTTCTCGCTGAACTTCTCTTCGTAACGCGCCGCATAAGCCCGCGAAGTTGCGGCGCTTTGGGCCAAGATCACAACGAAGATGGACAGCGCGGTTGGCAGCAATTGTTTGAACAGGGTCCAGCTCCAATCTACGTTCGGGACAGAGAGCGCAGGCAAGCCGCTGGGGACCGAGCCCAGTACCGCGATGCCGGATGCGGCGAATTGGAACGCCCAACTGCATAGGATTACCCCAAGTATGGCGAATAACGGGCCGGGTAGTTTCGGTGACAGCTGCCGGCATCCGACGACGATCAGCAGAACTGCCGCCGCTACCGCCAATGTGGGCCAGCTTGTCTGGTCGATGTTCTGAATGGTTGCCTGAAGCTTGGCGATGGTCCCGTGACCGTCGCTTTCGATCCCTAACAGTCCGGGGATTTCACCGGTTGCGACCTGAATGCCCACGCCTGTCAAGAACCCGACAAGAACTGTTCGGGATAGGAAATCAGCCAGAAACCCCAAGCCGATGAGGCGTGCGGCAATCAGAAGAACAGCTGCCATCAGCGCCAACAGGGACGCCAACGCCAGATACTCGGACGAACCCGACACTGCCATGCCAGCCAGAGCCGAAGCCGTAATCGCCGCCGTGGCAGAATCCGCCCCCACCACAAGATGACGGGACGAACCGAACAGCGCGAACAGCGCCATTGGGATAAGGATGGTGTACAACCCAGTCACGACCGGCGTGCCTGCGATCTTTGTGTAGCCCATGACCTCGGGGATCGCGAGGCAGGCAAAGGTCAGGCCTGCCAAAACTTCCGCAGGCAAGGTCGCGCGGTTGAACGGCAAGATGCCCTGAAGGACATGAAGAAAGAACATCCTCTCTTCTTTTTGCCCCTTAGCCATTGAAACTCCTGTCGGATTCACTTGGTATGTATGAAAGCCTAGAGGGCAAATCTTCGAATTTCGAGAGCGGACTTGGGAAGGTGGGAACTTTGTCCCCGCAAGGGATTGCAGGAACCGCGACAACCATGCATCTGTTTCAGAGCAGGATTTGCCCCGCGCGTTACATATTTGAGAGACCGGACCTGATATCATGGCCAATGAAGCTGATGCGCCCCACAAGCATATCTTTCCGATCCGGGTCTACTATGAAGACACCGATATGGGCGGGGTTGTCTACCACGCGAACTACCTCAAATTTATCGAACGCGCGCGATCTGACTATGTGCGCCGTCTGGGCAACGATCAGAACGCGATGCGCGATGGTGGGATCGTCTGGGTCGTGCGCCGGATCGAGGCCGATTACGTCGCGCCCGCGAAGTTCGATGATGAGTTGATCGTTGAAACTTGGTTGTCGTCAATCTCTGGTGTGCGGCTGACCATGGGTCAGTTGGTCAAGAGGAGGGAGACCGAGATCTTCCGCGCCTCGGTGACTGCTGTTTGCATGAACGCGCAAGGTAAGCCAGTCCGCCTTCCGGCAGAGATTCGCGCATTAATGTAACAATTTGTCGGTCAGGGGTGGTTATGTTGGCTTTTCATAACCAACTGCGATAGCGTTTGGCAAAACAAGGCCAAACGAACGGCCGTCAGGCAAAAAACAAAGAGCAGGTTCATGGAAGCTGAAACGCTGGCGCTGGCGCAGGAGATCGATTTCTCCATGTGGGGGCTGTATGCCCGCGCGACCTTTGTCGTCAAACTGGTGATGTTGATGCTGATCGCTGCATCCATCTGGTCTTGGGCGATTATCATTCAGAAATTGATTAACTACCGCGCCGCCCGTCGCGAAGCGCAGGTGTTTGACGAGGCCTTCTGGTCCGGCAACCCGCTGGATGAGCTGTTCGAACATATCGGATCGCAGCCAGACGGCAGTTCAGAAAAGATTTTCGCCGCTGGCATGATCGAATGGCGCAGGTCGCACCGAACGGATGGCGGGCTGATCGCGGGGGCCACTGCGCGGATTGACCGTTCGATGGATGTCGCGATCGCCAAAGAGTCCGAGACATTGCAAAAAGGTTTGCCCATTTTGGCGACGGTCGGCTCGACTGCGCCATTCATTGGCCTATTCGGGACCGTTTGGGGCATCATGAACGCGTTTATCGAAATTGCCGAGCAGCAAAACACCAACCTAGCCGTTGTGGCACCCGGCATTGCCGAGGCGCTTTTGGCCACGGGCCTGGGTCTGTTGGCTGCCATCCCGGCGGTGATTTTCTACAACAAGCTCAGTTCTGATAGTGACCGGATCGTGGGTGGCTACGAGGCTTTTGCCGACGAGTTCGCCACCATCCTGTCGCGTCAGTTGGACAGCTAAATGGGTGCGGCGGTTCAGCAGAACGGCGGCGGGAACGGGCGCAGACGCGGCCGTCGACGCGGTCGAGCGCAGCCGATGGCCGAGATCAACGTGACGCCGTTTGTAGACGTCATGCTGGTGTTGCTGATTATCTTTATGGTGGCGGCACCGCTGCTAACCGTTGGCGTGCCGGTGGACTTGCCCAAGACGGCGGCAAGCGCGTTGCCGGGCGATAACGAAGAGCCGCTGACAGTCACGATGACTGCAGAAGGGCGCGTTCAGATTCAAACTACTGATGTTGCCCGCGAAGAGTTGATCGGCAAGCTGCGCGCCATTGCGGCAGAACGCAGCAGCGACCGGGTGTTCCTGCGGGCGGATGGTGCAATCCCATACGCGCAGGTGATGCAGGTTATGGGTGCGCTGAATGCAGGTGGGTTTTCCAATGTGGGGCTGGTGACTGACACCGGCGGCCCTGCGCTGGACGATGGTGGAGAGTGAGGCCGCGCGGTGGACACCGGCACCAAGATCTCGGCAATTGCCCATGTCAGCTTGATTTCGTGGGCTCTGTTTGGCGGCACCTTCCGGTCCGAACCATTGCCTATGCCCGTGCAGGATATCTCGGTGATCTCGGCTGAACAGTTCGCAGCTATGACGGCTCAAAGTGAGGCGCCTGAGCTGCCTACGCCAACTGCCCTGCAACAGCCCGATGCGCCCGAAGAGGAAATCCCCACCCCTGAACCGGTGGAGCAGGAACCTCCGACACCTGAAGTGTCTGAGCCAAATGAACCAGAGCCAGAGCTGGAACCGGAACCGCTGGCCCCCCCACCCGAACCGGTCGTGATCGAACAGCCCCCCGAATTGGCCCCCCCAGAACCCGAGGCCGTCGTTTTGCCCGCCCCGCCAGGGCCCGAGGCACAGCCGCGGCCTGCGGATAAAGTAGCGCCTGAACCTGTTGCACCGCCGCCGCCTGAAGCCGCGCCAGATGATATTGAATCCCCGGCTGTATCGCTGGACGAGGGAGCTGAAACTCAGCAAGAACAGCAGGATCAAACGGCACCCGAAGAGGCCACGGATGAAATCGTGACCGAGGCGGAAGAAGCCAAGGAATATGCGCCGCGCAGCTCTCCGCGCCCGCTGGTGCGACCGAACGGGCCGACGCCGCCGGCGCAGCCCGAAGTGGCCGAGACCGAAGAACCGACCGAACCAGAGCCCGCGCCAAGTGATGAAACCGCGATCAACGACGCACTGGCCGAGGCGCTGGGGCAGAGCAGCGAACCGTCTGGTCCACCCCTGACTGCGGGTGAGAAGGATGCTATGCGACTGGCTGTGTCGAAGTGCTGGAACGTTGGTTCCCTGTCCACGGACGCACTGCAAACGGTCGTTGTGGTCGGGTTCTCGCTGACACCGGATGGCAAGGTGCTCGGCGGTAGCCTGAGCATGTTGGATAGTTCCGGCGGTACCGATGCGTCTGCAAGACAAGCTTATGAGGCCGCCCGGCGAGCGATTTTGCGCTGCGGGGCCAAAGGATACACCCTGCCTGCTGACAAATACGAACAATGGCGGGATATTGAGATTACATTCAATCCCGAGAGGATGCGGATCAAATGATGAGATTTCTGACCAGCCTGTTGCTTGGCCTGACAATTTTGGCGGCGCCTGTGTATGCACAAAGCGGACCGCTGCGTCTTGAGCTGGATCAGGGGATTATCGAACCCTTGCCTTTTGCGGTGCCGAATTTCGTGCCCGACGGGCCAGCGGCCACACAATACGCAAACGACATATCGCGCGTCGTGGCGGCGGACCTGACGGGAACCGGACTGTTCCGAGAGATTTCTTCTGACGCATTCATCAGCCGGGTCAGCAGTTTCGAAGCCCCTGTGCAATTTGCCGATTGGAAGGCCATCAATGCTGAGGCCTTGGTGACAGGGGCGGTCAATGTCTCGGGCAAACGCCTGACCGTGCGATTTCGCGTTTGGGACGTATTTTCGGGCCAGGAATTGGGCAATGGTCTGCAGTTTTCCGGCACTACAGATGGCTGGCGGCGCATGGCACACAAAGTGGCCGATCAGGTTTATACCCGAGTGACCGGCGAAAGCGGTTACTTTGACAGCCGCGTCGCGTTTGTGTCCGAAAGCGGTCCCAAGAACCAGCGTCTGAAGCGTCTGGCAATCATGGATTACGATGGCGCGAACGTTCAGTACCTGACCGACAGCGCCGCGATTGTTCTGGCCCCACGCTTTTCGCCTTCGGGAGATCGGCTGTTGTACACCAGCTATGAAACCGGTCAGCCGCGCATTTATGTTTTGGACGTTGATCGGGTCAAACGGACTGAATTGAAGACACAAGACGGCACCATGAGCTTTTCGCCGCGCTTTTCGCCGGATGGCCGCTCCATCGTCTATTCGCTGATTCAGGGCGGCAACACGGACCTTTGGAAAATGGATCTGGCCTCGGGCCAGAGCGTGCGCTTGACGAACACACCTGCCATTGAGACCGCGCCCAGCTATTCGCCGGACGGGTCGCAGATCGTGTTCGAAAGCGACCGCTCTGGCACACCTCAACTGTACATCATGCCCGCAAATGGCGGAGAGGCGACCCGCATCAGCTTTAAACAGGGGCGGTATGGTACACCGGTCTGGTCGCTGCGTGGTGACCTGATCGCCTTTACCAAACAGAACAAGGGTCGGTTCCATATCGGCGTCATGCGGACAGACGGCAGCGAGGAACGCCTGCTGACGTCGTCCTTCCTGGATGAGGGGCCAACATGGTCGCCGAATGGCCGCGTCATCATGTTCACCCGTGAATCGCAGGGCGCAAGCGGTCGGGCGACACTGTATTCGGTGGATATCTCGGGTCGGAACCTGCGCCCGGTACGTACACCGGATGGTGGCAGCGATCCATCCTGGGGCCCACTGCAGAAGTGATCGGGGCAGGGGGTTGGAAAAGTTCACAAATTTCCTGCACTGTGATAACAGAGACAGCAATAAAGCAATAAAACGACGAGGCACCTGAAATGAATGTATTGAGCAAAGTCATAGCATTGGGCGTGCTAAGTGTAATGGCCGCCTGTACCAACAACGATCCTTCGGCACTGGGCGGTGGCGCGGGCGGTAGTGGCTCGATCCTGCCGGGTTCGCCCAGCGACCCCCAGTCACCGGCCTATTTCCAGCAAACTGTTGGCGACCGCGTGTTGTTTGAGGTCGATCAGTCGACCCTGACCGGGCAGGCGCAGACGATATTGCAGGGACAGGCAGACTGGCTGCTGGCCAATACGGATTTCGTCGCCACGATCGAGGGTCACGCGGACGAACAGGGTACTCGCGAGTATAACCTCGCTCTGGGCGCGCGTCGCGCCAATGCGGCGCGTGAATACCTCATTTCACGTGGGGTCGCGGGCAACCGGTTGACCACCGTCAGTTTCGGAAAGGAACGCCCGATCGAGATTTGCAGCACCGAGGAATGCTATTCCAAAAACCGTCGTTCGGTGACGGTCCTGACCGGTTCAACTTTGGGGTAAGATGATGCGAATTGCAGGATGGGTTCTGGCTGCGGTCGTGGCGACTGCGGGCGTGGCAAGTGCACAGGATCAGCAAACCCTGGCGGATATCCGTCAGGAGCTTACTGTGCTGCACGTCGAGGTTCAGCGCCTCAAGCGCGAGTTTTCAACCACCGGATCTCCGGCACCCAATCTTGCTGGCAGTTCCGTTCTGGAACGTGTTGACGCCATTGAGGCTGAATTGCAGCGCCTGACCCGTCAGACCGAGCAGTTGAACCAACGTGTGCAGAACATTGTTACTGACGGAACCAACCGGATCGGCGATCTGGAATTCCGCTTGGTTGAGTTGGAAGGTGGCGATCTCAGCACGCTTGGCGAGACCTCGACCCTGGGTGGCGAAACCGAAATCACCGCTGCGGCACCGACAACACCTACTACCCCGACGGCACCGGCGCCGACGGATCAAGGTGAACTTGCCGTGGGTGAGCGCGCGGACTTTGATGCCGCATCACAGGCGCTGGCGGATGGCAACTATCAGACCGCAGCGGAGCAATTCGCCACATTCGAAACCTCGTATCCCGGCAGTCCGCTGGCCCCCGAAGCCAACTTGAAACGAGGGCGGGCGCTTGTTGGGATCGGTGACACGCGTGAGGCCGCGCGGGCCTTTCTGGCCAGCTTTACCGGCGATTCCGAAGGTGCATTCGCACCCGAGGCGCTGTTTGAGTTGGGCTCGGCGCTGGGGCGTCTAGGGCAGACCGATCAGGCTTGCATCACTCTGGGCGAGGTGGGCGTGCGGTTCCCGTCGTCGACCTCGGCCACGAATGCCACACAGGAAATGGCAAGCCTGGGCTGTTCTTGACAGAAAACGCTGAAGAACTGCGCGCCGGGATTCGGGCGCGTTTGCCGCGAACCCTTCCACCGCGCATGGGTGTGGCTGTCTCTGGCGGAGGCGATTCAATCGCCCTGCTTTTGCTGTTGAATGATATTGCCCAAAACGAGCAGGTTAAGTTGTTCGCGGCGACCGTTGACCACGGTTTGCGCCCCGAATCCCAAGCCGAAGCGCAGAAAGTAAGCGAGCTTGCCGCGCGTTTGGGTATCACGCATCAAACGTTGAAATGGACAGGGTGGGCCGGTCAGGGGAACCTTCAGGATCAGGCCAGACAGGCGCGTTATCGGCTGTTGACCGAATGGGCCACACGCAATGCGATCAGCGCGATTGCGTTAGGCCACACCGCGGATGATCAGGCCGAAACCTTCCTGATGCGGCTAGGCCGCGCAGCTGGTGTTACGGGTCTGTCGGGCATGCCGGTTGACCGGGTTTTGGATGGCGTGACGATGTTGCGTCCGATGCTGGGTATCACAAGGCAAGCGCTGCGCAGCTATCTGTCTGATCAGGGAGTTGGCTGGATCGAAGATCCCTCGAATCAGGACCTCCGGTTTGACCGGATAAAGGCGCGCCAGGCCTTGTCTAACCTCAAGGATTTGGGGATCACGGCCAATTCTTTGACCCGAGTCGCAGAAAACCTTGCACAGGCGCGTGAGGCATTGGAGCGTTTTACGCAGGAATCCGCCCGAAAAATCGCCGTGGTGAAAACCGGTGATGTTTGCTTGGATCGCACCGCCTTTCAGTCTTTGCCTCAGGAAATCCAGCGTCGGCTTGTGATCGGCTGCATCGCGTGGATTGCCGGAGCGGGGTATCCACCACGGCAAACGTCGGTGGATCAGGCTGTGAAGGCCGTTGAAGAGGGTACCGTTACGTTGATCAATGGCTGTTTGTTTGTCCCAAAGGTCAATAAAACGTGGATATGCAGAGAGCTAAACGCCGTTCAGGGCGAAATCGCGCGCCCAGGCGAGCCGTGGGACAAACGATGGATTCTGTCAGGACCTTCGACTGCTGGTGTACAAATCCGACCATTAGGCGAGCAAGGCCTGCCTAGGGTTCCAGATTGGCGGGACTTGGGTAAACCACGTCAGGTCTTGTTGGCTTCACCCGCTGTTTGGCTGGGGGATGAACTGGTGTCAGCTCCAACCGCCAGATTGTTGAATGGATGGACGGCTGAATTGGCCCCCGGAACGCCCGAGTTTCATTCTTCTTTTTTATCGCATTGAACCTCCTTGAATCATCTCTATTTTATAGAGCAACCCGGCAGACCCCCATCTGCCGAAATCTTTTGGGAGACTTTCCTTGGGCAACGCTCGTAACATCGCCTTCTGGGTCGTTCTGTTTTTGCTGATCCTTGCACTGTTCAATTTGTTCAGCGGACCAGGCGGGACGCTTCAGAGCAATGAAAGAACTTATTCTGATTTCGTAACGGCCGTTCAAGCCGACGAAGTCAAGAATGTGACCCTGGATGGCGAACAGATTCGCTATACCACGCAAAGCGGTGCCAGCTATGTCACCATCAAACCCGGCGATGCCGAGGTCACCAAACTGCTGATCGACGAGAACATTCCCGTTCGCGCCGAGAAACAGCAGCAATCCGGTTTCCAGTCGTTCCTGATCACGCTGCTGCCGTTCCTGCTGCTTATTGGTGTCTGGGTCTATTTCATGAACCGGATGCAAGGCGGTGGAAAAGGCGGCGCGATGGGCTTTGGCAAGTCCAAGGCCAAGATGCTGACCGAAAAGCATGGCCGCGTGACATTTGACGATGTCGCAGGCATCGATGAAGCCAAGGAAGAGCTGGAAGAGATCGTGGAATTCCTGCGTAACCCGCAGAAGTTCAGCCGCCTTGGCGGTAAGATCCCGAAAGGCGCGCTGCTGGTTGGCCCTCCGGGCACCGGTAAGACGCTGCTGGCGCGTGCGATTGCGGGTGAGGCAGGTGTGCCGTTCTTCACCATCTCAGGTTCTGACTTTGTTGAGATGTTTGTTGGTGTCGGTGCATCCCGTGTGCGTGACATGTTCGAACAGGCTAAAAAGAATGCGCCCTGTATTGTCTTCATCGACGAAATCGACGCCGTCGGTCGCCATCGTGGTGCCGGTTACGGCGGCGGGAATGATGAACGCGAACAAACCCTCAACCAGTTGCTGGTTGAGATGGACGGGTTCGAAGCCAATGAGGGTGTGATCATTCTGGCGGCCACTAACCGTAAGGACGTTCTGGACCCTGCGCTGCTGCGCCCTGGTCGGTTTGACCGCAACGTGACCGTCGGCAACCCCGACATCAAAGGCCGCGAGAAGATCCTGGGCGTGCATGCGCGCAAGACACCTCTGGGTCCCGATGTCGACCTGCGCATCATCGCGCGTGGTACTCCGGGCTTCTCGGGCGCTGATCTGGCGAACCTCGTGAACGAGGCCGCACTGATGGCGGCGCGCGTTGGCCGTCGCTTTGTCACCATGGAAGACTTCGAGAACGCCAAGGACAAGGTGATGATGGGGGCCGAGCGCCGTTCGATGGTGCTGACGCAAGACCAGAAGGAAAAGACCGCCTATCACGAATCTGGCCACGCGGTCGTCGGTTTGTCGCTGCCGCTGTGCGATCCGGTCTACAAAGCGACCATCATTCCGCGCGGTGGCGCATTGGGTATGGTGGTGTCACTGCCGGAAATGGACCGTCTGAACTATCACCGCGACGAATGTGAGCAAAAGCTTGCCATGACCATGGCAGGCAAAGCCGCCGAGGTGATCAAATACGGTGAAGATCACGTCTCGAACGGTCCCGCTGGTGACATCATGCAGGCCAGCCAGTTGGCGCGTGCCATGGTGATGCGCTGGGGTATGTCTGACAAGGTCGGCAACATAGATTATGCCGAGGCGCATGATGGCTATTCGGGCAACACTGCTGGCTTCTCGGTCTCTGCACATACCAAAGAGCTGATCGAGGAAGAAGTGAAACGCCTGATCCAGCAGGGTTATGAGCGCGCGCACAAGATCCTGTCCGACAAGAACGAGGAATGGGAACGTCTGGCGCAAGGCTTGCTGGAATACGAAACCCTGACCGGGGATGAGATCAAGCGAGTCATGAATGGCGAATCGCCGACCGATGGTGATGACGAAGGTGACAAGCCGGATGAAGGCAGCGCGCCCAGCGTTACCGCCATTCCCAAGACCAAGGTCAAAAAGACCCCGCCCGACGGTGGGATGGAGCCGGAACCATCGGCATAAAGTAATCAGACCCGGGCAAAGTCCCGGGTCTTTTCTTTTCAGCTTTTCAAATGGACTGGCTTGACTTTTAGTACGATTTTGACGGCCCGCAGCCGAAGGGGATTTCAAATGCCGGTATTGCGAGAAACAGAATTCACGGGTGAAGTTGTTTGGCTGGGTCACGTGCCCGCGGGTGGCTCGATCCGGGCCAGAGCGGTCGATGCTTTGAAACTGGATTTCTCAGGGGACAAAGGCGAGCGGCACGAGGGTCTCAACCGGGCCTCATGTGTCAGGGTCAAGAATCTGTATCCGCAAGGCACCGAAATCCGCAACGTGCGCCAATTGTCTGTTCTGTCCGCCGAGGAAATGGACGCCGCAGCTAAAGAGATGGGGTTGGATTGGCTGGATCCGTCGTTTCTGGGCGTCAGCATCTTGTTGCGCGGCATTCCGGACTTTACACATCTTCCGCCATCCTCGCGTTTGCAGGGCCGCGACGGTGTCACGATAACCGTGGATATGGAAAACCGCCCCTGCATTATTCCCGGGCGTGAGATCGAAGCCGATCAACCTGGGTACGGGGCGTCCTTCAAACCGGCTGCTCAAGGCCGAAGGGGTGTGACTGCTTGGGTGGAACGGCCCGGTCAATTGCGGTTGGGGGACCAGATGAGCCTGTTCGTGCCAGATCAGCGGGCGTGGGCGCCCTAAACGTCAAGCGTTTTCGATTTGAAACCGGTGAAATGACGCTACGCCGTTTCATGGCTTGAATATGTCGGAATCTCTATCCATCGGGATTGTACACAACGGTATGGATTGACCAGCACCGGCCCAGCTGCGCCGGTTTGCAGGGAATTCAACCGGGGGTTTTGCCCAATGAGCTATAAATCGGACATTGAAATTGCGCGCGAGGCGCAGAAGAAGCCTATTCAGG